>JAEDJB010000141.1 GCA_016296565.1 Oscillospiraceae bacterium | reverse complement strand
GCCGCTTATCTCTTGCAGCGCCGTATTCCAAGCGCGCCCACCGGCTGGGCGCACCTGCAGTGGGTTGATACCCTTCGGGTGAACACCCCCCTGTCCCCGGCTATTGACAGGAGCGCCCCTGCGTGATACCTTTATTACATATGGTTTCACTGAACAAAAAGGAGGTCTGAAGCACGATGACCGACCGCATTGAAAAAATTCGCCAGAACTATGTGAACGCCAAGCCGGAAATTTCCTACGAGCGGGCATGGCTCTGGACGGAATCCTATAAAAAGACCGAGGGGCTCCCCGTCTGCATCCGCAGTGCCCGGGCCTTTTACGACTGCTGCGACCAGCTGGGGGTGCACATCTTCGAGGGCGAGCTGGTGGTGGGCGCCACCGGCGAGTTCCGCAAGTGCGGCATCCTGACCCCGGAGTTCTCCTGGATGTGGGTGGACCGGGAGATGGACACCTTCGACCAGCGCCCCCAGGACCCCTACCTCATAACCGAGCAGCAGCGGGCCTTTGTCCGGGAGAACATCTTCCCCTACTGGAAGGGCAAGTCCCTTGAGGAGGCCTTCCTGGCCCGTCTGCCCGAGGACACCCGCCGCATCGGCGTGGACACCGGCATCATCGACAACGACTCCAAGTGGCGGCAGGCCGTGGGGGAGGTCACCCCGGACTATCAGGACGTGCTCTTCCGGAAGGGCTTCGGCGGGCTGATCAAAGAGGCCCAGGACCACATCGCCAAGCTGGATCTCTGCTCCCCCGAGGACGAGGAGAAGAAGGATTTTTATGAGTCCGTGATCTGGACCTCCAAGGGCATCATCCGCTACGCCAACCGCTACGGGGACGAGGCCGAGCGCTTAGCCGCCCAGGAGAAGGACCCCCAGCGGGCCAAAGAGCTGCGGGTCATCGCCCAAAACTGCCGCCGGGTGCCGGAGCATCCCCCGGAGAGCTTTTATGAGGCCATCCAGTTTTTGTGGTTTACCCAGATTGGGGGCATCCTGTCAGAGAACCCCCTGTCCTTAAACCCCGGCCGGTTCGACCAGTACATGGACCCCTACTACGAAAAGGACCTGGCCGCCGGGGCCATCACCGAGGACGCCGCCCTGGAGCTCATCGAGGCCCTGTGGCTTAAGTATTCCGAGTGGGTGTGGACCATCTCCGCCAACACCGCCGACTACTTTGCCGGGTACAACCAGTTCCAGAACCTCACCGTGGGCGGCAAAACCCGGGACGGCCACGACGGAACCAACCCCATCACCTACCTGGCCCTGAAGGCCACCGAAGAGGTGCGCACCCATCAGCCCGGCCTGTCCGTCCGGGTCCAGGCGGACTGCCCCAAGGAGTTCCTGGACGCCATCACCCATCTGGTGAGCAAGGGCACGGGCTTCCCCGCCATCCACAGCGACAGCGTGGGCTACCAGATGCTCCTGAACGCCGGCTATGAGCCCGAGGACGCCCGGGACTGGAACAACTGCGGCTGCGTGGTGCCCCACAACCGGAAAACCGGGGAGTGGACCGCCGCGGTGAACATGAACTTCGGCTCTGCTTTGGAGTACGCCCTGAACCAGGGCAAGAGCCTTATGACCGGCCAGCTGATGGGCCTGGAGGAAAAGCCCGCCGGGGAGTTTTCCTCCTACGAGGAGGTTAAGGCCGCCTTCTTCAAGCAGTTTGACAACCTGTGCCGCCACTCCATCATCCTCACGGTGGAGGCCCAGCGGCTGCACCGGGACATGGTCCCCCGTCCCTTCCTGTCCTCCTGCATTGAACACTGCATGGAGTGCGGCAAGGATCTCAGCCGCGGAGGCGCAAAATACAACATCGGCCCCGTCATCACCGGCATCGGCCTGGCGGTCACCGCCAACTCCCTGGCCGCCGTGAAGAAGCTGGTCTTTGAGGACCAGGTCTGCGACATGGCTACGTTGGTCAAGGCCCTCCAGGCCAACTGGGAGGGGTACGAGGACCTGCGCCAGAAGGCCCAGGACTGCCCCAAGTACGGCAACGACGACGACTACGCAGACGACATCGCCATCGAGATCGCCAACCACTTCTACGACGTGATCCACCCCTACAAGGACATCTTCGGCTCCCACTTCCTCACCGCCTTCATGGGCATCTCCAACTACATCCCCATGGGCCGGGTGCTGGGGGCCACCCCCGACGGCCGGAAGAACGGGGAGCCCTCCAGCGAGGGCGTCTCCCCCTACGTGGGCACCGACCACGCCACCCCCCTGGCCGCCATGCGCTCCACCGCCAAGGTGAACCAGGAGATCCACTCCGGCGGCACCCTGCTGAACCTGCGGCTGGACCACAACCTGGTGGCCACCAAGCGGGGCCAGGCCAACCTGGGGGCCATGATCCAGACCCTGTTTTCCCTGGGCGGGTTCCATGTGCAGTTTAACTGCATCTCCTCGGAGACTCTCCGGGCCGCCCAGGAGCACCCGGAGGACTACAAGGACCTGCTGGTCCGGGTGGCGGGGTACTCCACCCAGTTTGTGAATCTCTCCCGCTCCATGCAGGACGCCATCATCGCCCGGACGGAACACAGCGGATTTTAAATCGGGTACGCACGCCTTCCCGGCGAGGGCCCCATTTCTTTCAAGAAATGGGGAAAAGAAGACCAGGGGGAGAGAGGTTCTCTCCCCCTGGACCCCTGTTCTCTGGTTTTTGCAGACCTGCGGTGTTGTGCCTCTTGATGTTTAGGTGGGGCTGCCGCTTGTCTCTTGTGACGCCGTACACAAGCGCGCCCACCAGCTGGGCGCGCCTTCAGTGGTCGGGTGCCCTATTGTTTCTCAGCGCAAAGGCTCCCCTGGAGAGGGGAGCTGATTGGCCCCTTCGGGGCGTTTGAAAGGAAGGTGCCCCCATGGGCGGTTACATCATGCAGCTGCAAAATTTCTCAGTAAACGACGGAGAGGGCATCCGCACCACGATTTTTCTGGCGGGATGCCCTCTCCGCTGCGCCTGGTGCTCCAACCCGGAGGGGCAGACCATGCGAAATCCCATGACCCGCTGGGTCGAGACGGAGGAAATTTTGCAGGAAATCCGGCGGCAAGCGGTTTTTTACCGCCACTCCGGCGGCGGCGTCACCTTCTCCGGCGGGGAGGCCACCGCCCAGCCCCGCTTTCTGGCGGAGCTGACGGACGCCCTCTACGACGAGGGCTTTTCCCTGGCCCTGGAGACCTGCGGCCAGTTTGACTTCTCCCTGCTGGAGCCCACTTTGCGGAAAATGGACCTGATCTTCATGGATCTCAAGCACATTGACCCGGAAAAGCACCGGGAATTTACCGGCGCAGATAACAAGCGCATCCTAGAAAACATCGTGAAAACCGCCCGGCTGGGGGTTCCCATGGTGGTGCGGATTCCCGCCATCCTGGGGGGCAACTGCGACGACGAGGCCATGCTGGGCGCTCTGTCCTTCCTGCGGGACAACCGGCTGGACGTGGCCGTTGAGTTTCTGCCCTACCACCGCTACGGGGAGGAAAAGTACCGTCAGCTGGGCATAAAGCCCCCGGACAGCCGCTTTGAGATCCCCACCCAGGAGCAACTCCAGGGCTGGGAACAGCTGGCCGCCCGGATGGGCCTGCGGGTGGTGTCCTATAAGTAATCACCACAAAAAGACTTTCCGGAAGGCCTTGTCTGCCACAGGGTTTCCCAGAAGCAGCAGGATGACCAGGGCCAGCACCGCCGTAAGGACCAGGGTCCCCAGCCCGGCGTACTGAAAGGCGGGGAGAGGCCCCAGGTACCGGAACACGAGCCCCTTCACCAGAAACCCATGGAGCAGGAACACCGGCAGGGTGTTCCGCCCGATCACCGTCACCCCCGGAATCTTCCGCCCGGGAACCAGGCAGAAGAGCAGACCAATCCAGCACAGAGCAACGGCAAACCAGATCACCCGCATGAGGGGGGTGGTGCCGTTTCCTTCATAGCCGCAGGTGCCGTAAAGGGCCTTAATGGGCACCTGGCCCCACCGGATATACGCCGCGCCCAGCAGCGCTCCAGCCCCGCACAGGACGGCCCACAGCCGCCGGCGGGACAGGAGCGCTGCTGCCTTTTCCGTGTGTACCAGCTTGGAGGCGTACAGCCCCAGCAGGAAAAAGGGCAGGAACACAAAGAACCGGGACAGGGCCATGAAGTAGCTCACCGAGGAGTCAAAGCCCACCAGAACCGCCAGGACGAAAGCCCCCGCCGCGAGAATTCCCATGGTTTTAGGCTTGTCCGTCTCCACCAGGGGGAGCAGCAGGTAGTAATAGACCAGCAGCACCAGGTACCACAGCACCCAGTTGGGGGTGGTGTACTGGAGGGCAAGCTCGCTTTCGTCCTCCGCGATGGCGTGCTGGAAGAGCAGGTACAGGGTCTGAAAGACCACATAGAGCACCAGCATCTGCCGGATAAACCTCGTCCTGCCCTGCCGGGCGAAATAGCCGCTCACAAACAAAAAGGCCGGCATGTGGAAGCAGTAGATGATCCGGTACAGGAGCATGGCCGCGTCAGAGTCCGGGTACAGCTCCAGCAGATGCCCGAACACCACGCAGAAGATCAGAAGAAATTTGATGTTGTCAATCCTGTCGTTTCGTTTCTTTTCCATGGGCTTTCATCCTGTTTGGTGGGT
>JAEDJB010000013.1 GCA_016296565.1 Oscillospiraceae bacterium | reverse complement strand
GTATTTCAATCCACGCTCCCCGCGAGGGGAGCGACAGCAAATATGCACAGATACATTGTCTGTATTGCGCAGAAAGAATATGTTTTTCACAAATCATCCTTTCATTTTTATGATTCTGTTCCACTTTTCAGCAGGGCAAGGCCAAAAAGGCAACGGATCGGAGGTGCGAACCTCCCAGCATTTCCCTGTCCCCTTGGCCTTCGCACGCGCTAAATAATAAGCACCCCTTCCGGCTCATAGCTCGGTTTACAGCCAAAGTGCTCTATCTTGTTCTCGTACCGGTTTCCCAGATAGTAAAACCGCAGGCTGTCACGCTCAGGGTCCATGATGGAACAGAGCTTTGCCTGGAGGCTCCGGCACTGGGCCGCATCCAGCAGACACTCAAACACAGAATTCTGCACCCGCTGGCCATAGTTTACGCACTGCTTCGCAATCTTCCGCAGCCTTTGCCGTCCAGCGGCATCCTCGGTGCTGACATCATAGGTAATCAAAACCAACACAGTATCACTTCCACAAAAAAGCTGGATATCCATCCAGGTCGCCCCGCAGATACCGCGCCAGCAGCAGCGCCTGGATATAGGGCACCAAGCCCCACTGCATTTTTTCGTCAAGATAGGGATGGGTCAGGGTTTCCCGCTTCTTCTCCTGCCAGCGCTGAAGGAAGGTACGCCGCCCCTGATCGGTCATCAGAACCGCGCCGTTTTCCTGCACGATAAAATCCGTTGGCTTTACCATGCGGTTATTCACCAGCGTAAGGACAAAACGGTCTGCCATGCACGGCCGAAGCTCTTCCATCAGATCCAGCGCCAGAGAAGTCCTTCCCGGCCGGTCCCGATGCAGGAACCCCACATACGGATCCAACCCAACACTTTCCAGCGCGGCAGCACAATCATGGGCCAAAAGGCTGTAGGCAAAGGACAGCAGCCCATTGAACGGGTCCATCGGCGGCCGCCGGCTCCGTCCACGAAAGAAAAAGCTCTCCTTCTCATTGAGGATCATCTCGTCCAGCACGCCAAAGTAGGCCGCCGCCCCCACGCCTTCCAGGCCCCGCAGGCTGTCCAGAGACGTTTCCTCCATCACGGACGGCAGCAGTCCCTTCAGTTTCCCGGAGGCCTCAGACAGTTTCTCCGTGTCCACCCGCATTCCATGATCCCGCCGCGTGCGCTCAATGCTCCACCGTGCGTTATGGATTTTTCCAAAGATCATGGCGCGGGCCGCCCGACAGCTCTGGCCTGGATCGTCGGCCACCCGATACTGGGTCCGCCGGAGCAGGACATTGCCCTGGTCCTGTCCGGATACCCTGGCGAGGAATTTTCCTCTGGGGGAGCAGAAGGCAAGGGCGATCCCCCGCTCCGCGCAGGCCCCCATCAGAGCCGGCGAGGCCCCGGCATAAGAGAAAGAAACGATGTTGCACAGCGTATGCAGCGGATAGCGCGCAGCCACCTGCTTTTCACGGTTTACCACCACGTTCTCCCCGTCCAGGGACAAATAGATATCTTCGCTGGTCACAAAGAGCGTATTCAGCAAATGCTTCATGGCAATCCCTCCAGTGCGTCCGCAAGATACTTTGCCACAGAGCTACGGCCCATCAGCTTAGGCAGGCACAGCTCTTTCAGCGAGCAGGCGCCGCAGGCTTTTGTCGGCTTGACCTTTGGCGTATAACCCCGACGGTAGAGTTCGTGCATTTCCTTCAGGGCGTCCCGGACCTCCTGCCGAAGCTCTTCCGTAAAGGAAATCCGGAGACGGCGGCGGGTCTCCCCGTAGTACAGCGCCCCCTCGGGAATCGCACAGCAGAGCATTTCCTCCAGGCACATGGCCTGTCCGCAAAGCTGAAGCGCGTCGCCGGTCCGCTGGCTGTGCTTTCCCCGCTTATACTCCACGGGATACGGCTGCCACAGCCCGCTCTGCCCCTTCAGGGCAATCCCATCGGTTGTCTCATGAAACTCCACCACATCGCATTCTCCGGACACCCCCAGGGAGGCGGAAAACACCGGCAGGCTCCGGACGATGAGCAGGTCTCCGCGCCGCTCCGTAGAACCCTTTTCATGGGCCTTGCTGTGCATCAGGGCGCCGTCTACGGTGCGGAAATTTTCCGCCCACTGCTGCTCAACATGGATCAGAGCCCATTGCCGGCGGCAGAATTTAAAATGCTGAAGGCCGGAGAGGAGGAGGAAATCCTCCTCTGGGTAAATCACCCCATCCGCACACATGTCACCCCATCAGGAAGGCCGCTCGTATCCACAGAAACAGCATAATCGCCATAAGTACGGGGGGCAACGATACCGGCTTTCTTCTCCGCCTTCACCAGGTCAAATAGTTTGTGGGCAGGCGCATTGCCCAGTTCAGAGGCATGCTTGAACACAATCAGCTCCCGCACAGCCATCTTTCCCCGGGCCGCCGAATGGTCGTGCTCAAACATGTTCAGGATGGCCTGCCACAGCAGTTCCAGGTCTTCTTCCGAAAACCCCGTGGTCTTCCGGGCCAGATTCGCCGAAATATAGCCCTCCGCGCGGTACAGGCCATAGGGCACGATATATTTGCGGCCCATCTCCGTCCCCTTCTTTTCCGCGTCCGCCTCTGTGGTGATGGCCACCCGGGTGATGGTCACTTCCTGGGGCAGAACCGGGTCCACGCTGCGGGCAAAGCCCAGCTGAACCGGGCCCCGGACCTGGCCGCAGTTCAGAGCGCCCTTTACAAAGGTGGTCATCACGGCACCGAAGGCACGGATATCAAAGAAGTTGGCGCACATAAAATCTCTCAGCTTTCGGTCCAGGTCGTCGTCCTTCTTCTTTGCCGCCTTCAGCGCTTTGTCGTCTGCGGCGACGCCAACATAGTTGCAGGCCTCCGCATCACTCCGGTTGAGGGGCACACCGTCCTTCACATAGATGCGGTAGCCTTCCTCTCCTTCTTTCACCGTCTCCACATAGTTGCGGATTTTCCGCTTCAGGCAGACGTCGGTCACCAGGCCATAGCCGGTTTCCGGGTCAATGCGGGGCATATTCCCTGCGTCAGGGTCCCCGTTGGGATTGCCGTTCTCCACATCGAACAGCACAACAAATTCATAACGATTCTGAATCACTGCCATGTTACCGTTCCTCCTTTTTTTCATACCGCTTCTGTGTCTGATGATAGTAACCTAAATTGAAGGACCCCTGCTGGGGCAGCGACAGGCGAAGGGGATATTCCTCCCCCAGCACGTTCTTAAGCTGCATCACCTGCCGATCAAAGAACACCCGCAGCCCGCCGTCCAGCTTCCGGAGATGCTTGGGATACAGATTGTCCAGCACAGGGAAAATGGTCGCCGGGGTGGACGAGGCTCCATTGAAATACTTATCCTTGATGGTCGTGTTGATCCCGGGATTGGCCTTCTGCTGCACTGCCTCATAGACAGAAAACAGACGGCCCAGTGTGTAGGGAATGTTGGTGCTGTTCTCATTTAAACTCACGGTCAAAACCTCCTTCGGGCATTCCTCATTTTGATTGCGCAAATAATACGCTTTGATCACGGCCGCTCGTCCTCGCGTGATGTTCCGTTCTGCGCGAATCCGAAGCATGACTCCTTCCAGCAGTGCCGCCGGATAGGGTCCTCCGGTAAAAATCGCCCGGGCCACGGCGCCCGCCATCACAGGGTTGGGGGCTTTGTCCCGCGTGTTCTGATTCACGGTCTCCCGCAGCAGCGCCCACAGGGGAAGGGTGGGAAAGGCATCATTGGCCGGACGGACAATCTCCATCCGCTGGTGATGATCGTTTACATGCTTCATCAGTCTTCCAAAGGTATCCCGCAGGAAAAAACGAACCGACAGGCGGGCTGCGTTTGGCGCCAGGCCCAGGATGTAAAAGGTGCGCTCGGGGTCCAAGCCCAGTTCTTCCACAGGTTTTCCCTCTGCCAGGCGCTTGACTGCGGCCCGCAGATCGCTTTCCTTCCACCCGGAAGGGCTTTCCTTCCCAAACAGCGCCGCAAGGGCAAGCGACTGGTAGGCAGGGTCGCTTCCCTCCGCCCAACAAACTACGGTGGTGTCGCCGATTTTCTGTACATTGTCCCGGTCTGCTAACAGGTAATTGAGTGCTGAGGTATAAGCGAAAGCGGCGTATTTTCCCACCGGGGCATTGAGACTCTGCTCCTTGCCATAGGAGCAGAAGGCCGGCGCGTTAAAGGACACCAGGGCCGCGCCGCTGGACTGCGCTCCTGCCACGCCGCTGATGGACGGGTGGGTTGCTTCTATTACGTCCGCCTGCCCCGTGACCAGGCACTGCATCCGTTCACCTTCGCTGCCGTCGTAGTGGGCCTGCCAGGCGGCCTGGATCGCTGGGTCTTCCTGGGCAAACATCCCATTTATGCGAAACACCAGATTTGCCCCGGAAAGCAAGCGATCCATCTCTTCCTGCAGAACCGGATGGTCCAGAGCACTCCCGGGCTCCCAGGTATCAAAAAAGCAGAGGATCGCTTTTGCCGCGGCGCTTTCCACCCCGTCCAGGATCTCATGGTGGAGGTTCCGGCAGGCCTGGAAACACTGAAGGCTTCTCTCCGGTTTGCCCTTGCTATCAATCCCCAGCAGATAGGAGGCATTATCCCACAAAAAGTTGGATGCCACACCTGAAGACCGCTTGACCGCCGCCGGAAGATTCTGCATGATTCTGGGCCGCCCGGCAGTCTTTTTTCCTTCGTTCTGCTCTGCCATCTGCGGGATGAGCTGCTCCACAGCGCCGTTTTCCCCAATGCAGAGGGCATAGCTGATTTTGGCCGGTCCCCAGCCGGAACGGGAAATCTTCCCCTGGGCTTCCAGATCCTCATACAGTTTGACCAACGCTTGCAGAATCATCGGACCACCGCCTCCCCTCTCGGGTCAGGGACCTCCAGCACGCCGTCCTTCAAAACCGCCCGGAAAAACATCGGACGAATGTCCTGAGGGTCCGTGTAGTCCATGTCCAGAAGCATCCATCCCAAATCTTTTGTCCCCTTCAGTTCATCCGGGCAGCTGGGAACCTGCTGACAGGGCGCAAAGTGGGCAGGAAATTCCCGCACGCCAAAGCAGGGTTGATGATAAAACTGCCCCTTTGCCAGGCGGCGCTTCATGATATCCTGGAATTTTCCTGGGTTGTCCCCTGCCTCCGCCCGGTCTGTCATCTCAAAGTGGGCTTCAATGACATAACGGACATCCCGGAGCACCATAGCCGCCCGCTGCTGGATGCTGTCCGGCGTGGACAGATAGAGTTCCCCCTGGCCGCTTTCCATGACACGCTTCACTTTGCGCGCGCTGATGGTGTCCTTCACCTCGTTGCGCCGGATATTGGTGAACTGGATCGGGGCGCAGACATAAATACGGTCGATGAACCACCGCAGGCCCGGGTGCCAATAGATGGCTTCCACCAATCCCCGGGCTGCCGAAGGCGTCATCATGTCGTAGCTCACCCGCTCTACCTTCATCTCCGGCCGGTTAAAGGAGGCATACTCGCCCCAGACTTCTACACGAATAGACATTGGCAACACTCCTTTCCTTCTTTGTGATTTGACTATACCACTGCGTCCATCATTTGTCAATTCAAAAAAATTAATTGCAAATATAATTTTGTTGACACAAATGTCTAGGTGCCGTAAAATGAATTCGTCTGATGCGACCTGCATCTGTGGATTGAAAGAAAAACATTAACTGCAAAGGCAGAGGGAGGCAGAGCGCATCAGCTCTGCCTCCTGTCTTACCACATAATCGCCTTTCCCCAGTCTGCTTCCAGGGATAGTCCTTTCTTTTCATCATAGAGCAGCAGGTTGTTGAGCACGGCGCTTTCCTGATCCAGCGGGGTAATGTCCCCCGCTTCCAGCAGCGCCTGGTAGTGCTGCGCATATACCGCCACGCCATACTGCCCGGCCTGCCGATACAGCCCCCGGGACCGCTCGCCGGCCAGCAGCCGATCCGCGAGCCCGGCCCCGTCTTCTCTGGGAATATAAACTGTCTTTGTGGGGCTGTCAATCAGATGAAACTGCTCCGCCACTGCGCGGAAAGGCATCATACAGCCTGCAATTCCGTCCTGAAAGGCATGGATCACCCCTGCTTTATCCAGGTCTTCCCCCGCCAGGGAACGATAGGAAGAAAAGTAAGCGGCTATGGTTTCCAAATCGCCGGGGTCTTTTCCCCCGGCCAGCGCCTCCTTCGCCGCGCCGATGTTAACTTTCAGCAAAGGCGGCATGGTTCCTTCCCCTTGAAAGATCGTCACGACACTGTCCTGCGCCAGCCGCTTTCCCTCCCGGTTGCACCGGCCGGCAGCCTGGAGAACGGAGTCCAGGCCCGCCAGCTCTCTGTACACCGCGGGAAAGTCAACATCCACTCCCGCCTCAATCAAAGACGTGGACACCACGCGGCAGGGCAGTCCCTCCGCCAGCCGCCATCGGATTTCCTCCAGAACAGCTCGCCTATGGTTCGGATACATGAGGGTAGACAAATGATAGCTGCCCTCCTCCGGCAGGCGGCCATAGATTTCCTGCGCCGCTTTCCGGCTATTTACAATGCAGAGCACCTGGGACTGGTCTGAGAGTTCCGCCGCCACTTCCTCATACGTTTTCTTCCCGCCCTGGCCGAAGGAAACCCGCCGGAACCTGCGGTATTGCTCCGTCACATTGGGGCACAGTTCCCGAACCGGCAGATTTTCCCCGTACTGCCGGAACAGATCCCCCAGAGATGGCTGTGTTGCGGTGCACAGCACGGCGGTCACGCCGTAATGCGCTGCCAGCTGGGAAATGCCGGCCACGCACGGCCGCAGGTGGGCCGCGGGAATCATCTGCGCTTCGTCAAAAATGATAACACTGTTGGCAATGTTGTGGAGCTTCCGGCACCTGGAAGGTCGATTGGCATACAGAGACTCAAAAAACTGCACGGCTGTTGTGACAACAACCGGTGCGTCCCAGTTTTCTGCGGCCAGCGCCTGCCGGTACCCGGCCGGGTCAAGGTCGGTTTCCGGGTCATACTGCACCCCGGAATGATGCTCGATCACATTCTCCTGTCCCAAAATCTCCCGGAATACCGCCGCGTTCTGCTCGATAATCGAGGTATATGGGATGACATATATGATCCTGTCCATTCCGTGCCGGGCGGCATGCCGCAGGGCAAAGGCCAGCGAGGCCACGGTCTTCCCTCCGCCGGTAGGAACCGTGAGGGTATACAGTCCTTTCTCCTGGCTTCCGGCCTCCAGGCAGGCCCGGAGAATATCGCACCGCCAGCGGTTCAGATCATTTTTGGGTGTCCACCAGGGCTGGATGTATTGTTCCAGTCGTTCCAACAAAACCGGAATGCTCTCATAGCTTCCCCGGTCCGGAGCCGAACCCTTCATGAAGCGCTCCGTGTCCAGATAATCCGCATCCACCAGACAGGAATACAGCATGCGGGTGAAGAAGGCGTCCGTCAGAGCATCCCGTCCCCAAAGGTCTGGCTGGGGAACCGTTGGCAAAGGAAGCTCTGTCTCATACGCCGGAATGCCGCCGGATAACCCCTTTTTCAGCCGGCCAATCAGGGTTGCATCACCCACTTGATCTGCATTGCTTCCCCCGTCCAACAAACCGCCGTGATGGCCCGCCACACAATGCGATGCCCAGACGGCGTCCAGTTTTGCGCACTCAAGGGCTCCAGCCGTCGCGTGATCCACGACAGGGCCGCCGTTCAGCCGCTTCTGAAAGGCTTGGCTGTTTTTCCCGATATCATGGGCCAGACCCACCAGCTCTCCCTGTGCCTTCGCACCAAACACGGCCGCAAACCGCCCGCACAGATCTGCTGTCCCACGTAAATGTTCCCGCACGGTTTGTTGGCGGCCATCTTCGGAACTATGCGCCAAATAATTTTTCATATCCTTTCCTCCCGCAGCAGGTTTGCTTCATATTCCCCTTCCCGGATTACAGGAACTCAATGAACACAAACTTGGATAAGCGTATTCCGTCATGTAAAGTAGAGTCACCTCTGTACTTCCAAAATTATTCCATTAATATTAGTATTATTTTAGCAAATTAGCATATTCTTTACAATTGTTTTTTGTGGTTCTTCTTGCTTGCGCCAATGTACGCTTGCAGGTTCCCGTGATTTCCTCGACCTGCCGGTAGGTCTTGCCGCTGGACAACAGCTCCAGAGCATGGCTGATCTGGGCAGGTCTGTACTTTTTTGGGCGGCCTTCCCGGTAATCTGGCTGCATCCTGGCAATGGCCTTGCGGTCTGCGTCCGCTCTGCGATCATGCCCCGGCTGTCTTGTTGACAAACCAGGGCATGGGTTGGTACGATGTAAATAAAAAGGGCGCTGTTACAAGCGGTTAGCCCATCTGATCGTTATGAACTAATGTTTATGTTGACCGTTTGGGTGCCACCAAGCGGTCAACACGCTTTTATGGTCAGTATGTAGGTCACAAGAACCAAGCATACCAGAAATCCACCATGCAGCCTAACCGCCCTTATGTAACAGTGCCTGTTTCTATCTTGCCATTCCCCCCATTCCACGCCGTAATTTATCAATTTATGCCCCCATATAGGGGGCATTTTTCATGCTCTGGTCATCACGGGACCCCAACAGAGGCTTACTCGGCCTTGCCCCCATCCAGCAGCATCGGCAGCTGGGACTTCTACTCTTCGATCACGTCGAGTAAGCGGTCTCCCCCGCCGTGGGTGCCGGTTCCGGTCATCTGAAAGCCCGTGTACTCGTTCCGGTTAATCAGAATGTCCGTAAGGCCATGCGTCAGAACGAAATCAAGCGGTTCTTCCGCTGGTGCTTGTGTGAGACCAGCCGCATTTCTCGCTGTGTGCTCCACAGAGACCATGACTCTTGGCGGAAACCTTAAACCGCTTGTTGTGGCAGGTGCCGCCATCGGGCATTGTTGTTGTAGTACCCCTCGATCGTCCGCTTGCTCAATCTGCGCAGCTCGCAGTCCAGTCTGAATTCCGATAAACATTCCTTTGCCAGCATAAAAAAATCACCCTTTCGCAGTTACGCAAAAAGGTGATTTTGGTGGTAGATTTTTCGGCCTATAAAACCTTGACGTATGTCATCGTTCCCCGGAATCGTTCCACATCTCTCAGACGAAATGAGCGAAAACGTTAAGAGATACCGTCTAAATCAAAGGAAATTCAAACAATATCGTGTGCTCACTCCTGGTCCCAGTTGTGGTACACGTTCTGCACGTCGTCGTTGTCCTCGAGCATGTCGATGAGCTTCTCCATGTTCTTGATGTCCCCGGCGTCGGTGAGCTTAACGTAGTTCTGGGGGACCATCTCCACCTGGGCGGAGGCGAAGACATAGCCCTTGGCTTCCATGGCGGAGGCCACCTTGCCGCAGTCGTCAGGCTCGGTGTAGATGGTGAACACGTCCTCATCGGGCTCAAAGTCTGCAGCGCCGCAGTCCAGCGCGTCCATCATGACGGTATCCTCGTCCAGGTCGCCGTCCTCGTTGTCCAGGATGATGACGCCCTTCCGGTCGAAGGACCAGGACACACAGCCGGTGGCGCCCAGGCCCTTGCCGTACTTGTCCAGCAGGTGGCGGACTTCCGGCGCGGTGCGCTGACGGTTGTCGGTGAGGGCCTCCACGATGACGGCCACGCCGTTGGGGCCATAGCCTTCGTAGACCACGGACTCGTAGTTGTCGGTGTTGTTGGAGCCCAGAGCCCGCTCGATGGTGCGCTTGATGTTGTCGTTGGGCATATTCACTGCCTTGGCTTTGGCAATGACGGTGGCCAGACGGGAGTTATTGTTGGGGTCGCCGGAGCCGCCGGTCTTGACCGCCACGATGATCTCCTTGGCGACCTTGGTGAATGCGGCGCTGCGCTTGGCGTCTGCCGCGCCTTTGGTCTTCTGAATATTATGCCACTTGGAATGTCCGGACATAGGTATCGTTCCCTTCCTGTATTGATAGATAATTGAAAAAACGCTGGGCGGTCAGCCCGCAGCTTGTCCCGCGCAGACTATAACTAAGTAATTTTATCACAAACCCCTTGTTTTGACAAGGGTTCTCCCTTACAAATATGCGAAAACCTCTCCCTGCTGCTGGGCAACGGACACCTCCACCTGGGGGAAGGCCTCCCGCAGCCACTGGGCCAAGGCGGAGCAGACCACCGTTTCCGTGGAGTAATGCCCAGCGTCCAGCAGATTGATCCCCAAATCCGCCGCCTCCAGGTACAGGTCGTGCTTCAGATCGGAGGTGAGGAAGGTGTCGCACCCCATGGCCTTCACCTGGCCCAGCATGCTGCCGCAGGCGCCGCCTCCCACGGCCACCTTGTGGACGGGCACGCCGGCGTCCATCACCCGGACTCCACCCAAATTCAAGGCCGTCTTAACCTGGGCGGCAAAGTCGGGCAGGGAGACGGGACCGCCGGGGAGAAGGCCCACCCGGCCGACGCCGTAGGGTCTCCCCGCTTCATCCTCCCCGTCCACCTCCAGGGGAACAGGGTCGGTCAGGCCCACCCGCCGGGCCAGTTGGGTGTTCACGCCGCCCTCCACCGCATCCAGGTTGGTGTGGGCGCAGATGGCGGCAATGCCCCGCTCAATGAGGGCCAGCACCTTCCGGCCGGTGGAGGTTTCGTCGGTGACCTGGCCCAGCTTGCCCCAGATGACCGGGTGGTGGGCCACGATCAACTGGCAATTCTTATCCACTGCCTCCTGGATCACCGCCGGGGTGATGTCCAGGGCCACCAGGATTCCGGACACCTGGGCGTCCCCCCGGCCCACCAGAAAGCCCGCGTTGTCAAAGTCCATCTGGTACCGGAAGGGCGTCTTCCGGTCCAGCAGGGCGTAGATTTCCTTTACCGTTGCCATGCGCTCCACTCCTTTTCCAGGTTCGTTAGTTCCACCAGCAGGGTCTCTTCCCGGGCCAGGTCCTCCGGCGGGAGGCTGGCGCTCTGGCGCATGCCCGCCAGGGCCCGTTCCCTCCGGCGGAGCTGATCCCGCAGATAGTCCATCCGGTGGGGGTTATCCTCCCCCCGGGTCTGCCGCCCCACCCACAGCTCTGCCGGGGTATAGGGCCGGCTCTGGCCGCCCCGGACGGTGAGAACCACATAAAACTTCTCCCCCTCCCGGACGATCTGCTCCCGCTGGATGCAGTAGCCGTTTTCCACCAGCCACCGGCGCAGGGCGGGCTGGCCGGTCATGGGCTGGAGAAGCAGCAACGCCCCTTTCGTCCAGGGCGCCTGGGACAGTATCCGGGCAATGAGCTCCCCGCCCATCCCGGCGATCACCACCGTGTCCGCCTGATCGGGGGACAGACCCTCCAGGCCGTCACAGCAGCGGAAGGTGATTTTTTCCTCCTGGCCGTAGTGCCGGGCGGTTTCCCGGCCCCGCTGCAAGGGGCCCTCCCGCACATCAGAAGCTACCGCCCGCTCAATGCGCCCTGCCAGCAGCAGGGCGGTGGGCAGGTAGGCGTGGTCGGTGCCGATATCCGCCAACCTGGCCCCCTGGGGCACCTGGGCGGCGATGGCAGCCAGACGGGGGGACAGTTCCAGTTTGCTCATGGGCCCTCCTCTCCACAAGAAAACAGGGGCGGAAAAACCGCCCCCGTTTTTTGCTTGTTGGTTTCTTATTTCTTGTTTGCGGCGATGAGCTCGTTGAGCTGATTCACCAGGTCATCCACAGAAGTGTCATGAACCAGGCAGGCCTCCTCCACGGTCTCGTTCCGGGAAGCGGGGCAGCCCAGGCAGTGCATGCCGATGTCCAGGAAAGCAGGAGCGGTCTCAGGTGCGATATCCAGGATGTCGCCAATGATGGTGTCTTTGGTGATAACAGGCATAGTTTGTCCTCCATTCTGCGGGGTGGGCATAGTTTTCCCTCTGCACCACCCTTTTATTTTGTTTAAAAAAGGGGAACTACCCATCCGGCAGTCCCCCTTTTCTCATTCTGTTTCTGCCGAAAAATGATATCCCGTTTTAGAGGGAAATTACTCGGCGTCCTCTGCCTCGTCCTCGCCGGCGGCGTTGTCGTTCAGCAGAGCGCGGATGGACAGGGAGACCTTCTTGCGGTCGAAGTCGATGTCGGTGATCTTCACGTCCACGTTCTGGCCCTCTTCCAGCACGTCGCCGGGCTTCTCGATGCGGTGATCGGCGATCTGGGAGATGTGGATCAGGCCGTCCACGCCGGGAACGATCTCAGCGAAAGCACCGAAGGTCATGAGCTTCACCACACGAACGTTGGCAACGGAGCCAACCTCATAGGTGGAGGTGAACTTCTCCCAGGGATCCTGGCTGCGGTCCTTCATGCCCAGAGAGATCTTCTTCTTCTCGGGGTCATAGGAGATGACATACACGGTGACAGCATCGCCCACGGAAACCACTTCGGCGGGGTTCTTGATGCGGCTCCAGGACAGCTCGGAAACGTGAACCATGCCGTCCACACCGCCGATGTCCACGAAAGCGCCGTAAGAAGTCAGGGACTTGACGGTACCCTCATACTTCTTGCCCACCTCGATGTTTTCCCAGACCTCAGCAGCCTTGGCAGCGCGCTCTTCCGCAGCAACGGCGCGGATGGAGCCCACCACGCGGCGGCGGGAACGGTTGACCTCGGTGATGCGCAGCTTCACATGCTGCTTGATCATCTCGGACAGGTCAGCCCCTCTGGGCATACCGGTCTGAGAAGCGGGCACGAACACACGGATGCCCTTGACATTGACCACGATGCCGCCCTTGTTGTCCTCGGTGACCACGCCTTCCAGGATGGTCTTGTCTTCCACGGCAGCCTCGATGGTGTCCCAGTTCTTCACGGTGTCCAGACGCTTCTTGGACAGGGTGGCAACACCCTCCACGTCGTTCACGCGCATAACATAGGTCTCGATCTCGTCGCCCACCTTCACAACGTCCTCAGCCTTCACGGTGGGGTCGTCGCTCAGCTCAGAGATGGGGATGTAGCCAGCGTGCTTGGTGCCCAGGTCCACGTTGACCTCGGTAGCGGTGATACCGGTGACGATACCAGTGACCTTATCTCCCGTATTTAAAGTTTTGATCGACTTCTCCAGCATATCAGCGAAGGACTCTTCGATCTCCATAGCGTTGTTCAGCTCGTCGCTCATTTTGTTTTTGACCTCCTTTATTATCCACCCCGGCGTGGACGCGCCGGCGGTGATTCCCACAGAAGCTACCCCGCTTACCATACTCCGGTCAAGCTCCTCAGCCCGGCTGATGTGGTAAACCAGCGGGCAGTGCGCCCGGCATAACTCAGCAAGACGGGTCGTGTTGGAGCTTTTCCGGTCACCGATGACGATCATCGCGCCGCAGCGCTCCGCCAAACTCTGCGCTTCTGATTGCCGCTTACACGTAGCATTACATATTGTATCAAAAATTTCCGCGTTTGTACACTCTTTTTTTACTTTTTCTCGGCAGGGCGTCCAAATTCTATCCGTTGATGTAGTTTGCGAAACCATGGTCAATGGTTTTTGTTGATTTTCTTCATTTTGAACAAGAAAAACCGACAATTCCTCCTGATTTCGGAAGATTTTTGCATGCTCACACCAACCGGCTATCGCCCGCACCTCCGGGTGATCCGGGTCGCCGATGATAATGACCTGCCGGCCCCGCTGGCTGGCGTCCCGCACAATTTCATGGATGCGGGAGACATTCACGCAGGTGGCGTCGGCAATGGGGCAGCCTTTTTCCGCCAGCTTGTCGTAAACTGCCTTCCCCTCCCCGTGGGAGCGGATGATGACCCCGCAGCCGGGGGGGACCTCCTCCACTGAGTGGACGCAGGTCACTCCCTGGGCCTCCAGGTCGGCAATCACGTTGTCGTTGTGGATCACCGGACCCAGCATCACATAGGGCTGGCCGCTCTGGGCCACCTTCTGGGCCAGCTCCACCGCCCGGCGCACCCCGAAGCAGAAGCCCGCGGACTTGGCCAGGATTACTTCCCGCATGTCCCGGCCTCCTGATCTGCCCCCTCTTTCAGGGCCTTGATCTTGTCCATCATCACCTCGGTAGCTGCCCGGTAGTCCTCGGCGTTGGCCCGCCGGTCCTCGGTAAAGGGCTGGTAGGGC
Organism: Oscillospiraceae bacterium; assembly: GCA_016296565.1. GTDB lineage: Bacteria > Bacillota > Clostridia > Oscillospirales > Oscillospiraceae > Evtepia. Next base: position 9,527 of record JAEDJB010000013.1, on the reverse strand, counting down.
TGGCCGATATACACCCGGGTGGGCTGGAAAAGCTTGCGCTCCGGGGAGATATAGATGGGCAGGATGGGCACCCCCGTGCGGATGGCCATCATGGCCGCGCCGGTTTTACCCTCGCCGATCTCATCGTGGCGGGTGCCCTCCGGGAAGATCAGCAGCTTTTCCCCTCCCTTCAAGGCCCGCAGGGCGGCCTTCACCGCCCCCACGTCAGATTTGCCCCGCTTGACCCAGATGACGAAGCCCAGCCATTTCAGCAGGGCGCCGGCCACCGGCCAGTGCTGGATTTCCTCCTTGGCCATAATCCAGATCTTATCCTTCCGGTCGAAGGAATAAACAATATAAAAGGGGTCGGAGTTCCGGGCGTGGTTGGCGCAGAGCACCGCTCCCCCCTCCGGGATGTTCTCCCGTCCGTAAACCTTCAGGGGGGTCCGGAAGGACACCACCCGGAAGATTCCTTTGCTGATGGTATAGGCAAGTTCATATAATGTCAAAGCTGCAGCCTCTCTTTCACAAGGATGTAGAGAGCCTCCAGGCTCTCCTCCAGATTCAGCTGGGAGGTGTCCACCACCACCGCGTCCTCCGCCTGCCGCAGGGGAGCCGCCGCCCGGTGGCTGTCGTCATAGTCCCGCTGGGCGATCTCCGCCTTGACGGTTTCCAGGGGGACATCCTGGCCTTTTTCCGCCAGCTCCCTGCAGCGGCGGATGGCCCGCTGCTCCACGGAAGCGGTGAGGAAAATTTTCAGGTCCGCCTGGGGCAGGACCACGGTGCCGATGTCCCGGCCATCCATGATGACGCTGTGCCGCCTGGCCAGGTCACGCTGCATTTCCAGAAGGAAGGCACGGACTCCGGGGATGGCCGAAACCTGGGAGGCCCACCGGGACACCTGGTTTTCCCGGATGGCACGGGTTACGTCCTCTCCATTTAAAAGCATGTGCTGCAGGCCGTCCTCCCCGTAGGTCAGAGAAAGGGAAATCCCGGGCAGGTGAGGCAGAACCTCCTCTTCCTTCCCGCAGTCCGCTCCCTGGCGGGCGGCGTACAGGCCCACGGTGCGGTAGATGGCCCCGGTGTCCACATAGAGAAAGCCCAGCCGGGCAGCCAGGGCCTTGGCCAGGGTACTCTTTCCCGCCCCGGAAGGGCCGTCGATGGCAATGCTGTAATGGCTCATAGTTTCCTCTCCTCCACATAGCGGGCGGCGCTCTCTCCGGCGGCCCGGCCGGTGCACCAGGCAATCTGCAGGTTAAAGCCGCCGGTATAGGCGTCCACGTCGATGACCTCTCCCGCCAGGAAGAGGCCCGCCGCCTTTTTGGACATCATGGTGCCGGGGTCGATCTCCCCGGTCTTCACCCCGCCGGCGGTGATGATGGCCTCCTTCACCGGCCGGGTCCCCGCCAGGGGAATGGCAAAGTGCTTCATGGTCTCAATGAGCCGCCGCCGCTGGGGACGGGTCATGGCGTTCACCGGAAGGTCCGGCGGGATCTCCGCCCGCTCCCCCAGCACAGGGATCATCAGCCGGGGGGCCAGGCCCTCCAGGAAGTTGTGAAAGGCCTTGTTGGGAGCCTGCCCGATGTCCCGGAGGATCCGGGCCTCCAGCTTGGCCTCGTCCAAAGCGGGTTTTAAATCAATGATGGCAGTGTACTGCTCCTTCTCCCAGTCTCCGTGGGCGCTGGCGCTGAGGACCAGCGGGCCGGAGATGCCGAAGTGGGTGAAGAGCATCTCCCCCTGCTCCTGAAACACCACCTTTTTCTTCTTCCGGCTGCGCAGGGTGAGGGTGACGTTTTTCAGGGACAGCCCCTGCATTTTCCCGCAGGTGTCCCCCTCCTCCACCAGAGGAACCAGGGAGGCCCGGGGAGGCACAACCTTGTGCCCGGCCTGCTGAGCCAGACGGTAACCGTCTCCCGTGGAGCCGGTGGCCGGGTAAGACACTCCGCCGGTGGCCAGAATCACCGCGCCGGCGGAAAGGACGGAGCCGTCCTCCAGGGTAACGCCGGTGACCGCCCCCTCCTCCAACACCAGGTCTTTGGCCCGGCCCCGGAGGATCATGACCTTTTCCCGCTTCAGGGCAAAGAACAAGGCGTCGATCACATCGGCGGCCTTGTCCGAGCAGGGGAAAACACGTCCCCCCCGCTCGGTTTTGAGAGGGACGCCCAGGGCTTCAAAGTATTCCATCACCGCCGCCGGGGGAAATTTCGTCACGGCGCTGTAGAGAAAGCGCCCGTTCCGGGGCACATGGTTCAGCACCCCCTCGGCTGTGGTGTTGTTGGTTAAGTTGCACCGGCCCTTGCCGGTGATGTAGAGCTTTCGGCCCAGCTTCTCGTTGGGCTCCAGGAGGGTGACCTGGGCCCCCGCCTGCCGGGCAGCCAGGGCGGCCATCATGCCGGCCGCGCCGCCGCCCACCACCAGGACCGGGGTCTGGGTCATTGATTCTCATCCTCCATGCTGACAAATACGCCGTACTCCTCCCAGATGTGCTCCAGCCGCTCGAAGTGATCCACCACATCGGACTTGCTCCGGGCGATGGCCACCAGCAGAGCGTTGATGAGGCTGAGAGGCGCCACCAGGGAGTCCACAAAGGAGGCCATGTCGCTCTTGGCCAGCAGCACATAGTCCGCCGCCTTGGCCATGGAGTTGGAAGCGCTGTCGGTGATGGCCACCACCTTGGAGCCCCGCTCGTGGGCGAAGTTAATGGCCCGCACCGTGCGGCGGGAGTACCGGGGGAAGGACAGGCCGATGGTCACGTCTCCCTCTCCCACCTGGACGATCTGGTCGAAAATCTCCTGGTTGGCACTCTCGCCTACATGGACCACGTTGTCGAACATGAGGCCGAAGTAGAAGGACATGAAGCCTGCCAGGGAGCCGGAGGACCGGGTACCGAGGATGTAAATCTTTTTGGCCTTGACAATGGCGTCCACCGCCGCGTCGAAGCTGTCCCGGTCCAGCTCCTCCATGGTCATGCGGATTTTTTCCATGTCCGACTGCATCACGTTGGAGACCACATCCTGGTTGCCGATCAGGTCGTTGCTTACCTCAATACGCTGGATGGATGTCAATTTATTGCGAATCATTTCCTGCAATGCCTTCTGCATAGCAGGATATCCGTCATATTTGAGCTCCGAGGCAAACCGCACCACCGTGGATTCGCTGACGTGAACGGTTTTTCCCAGCTTGCTGGCCGTCATAAAGGCCGCCTTGTCGTAAGAAGTAAGAATATAGTTTGCGATGAGTTTCTGACCCTTGGAAAAAGTGTTCATTTTGCTGCTGATCAACGCTAAAATATCTTTTGCCATGAAATCGTCCTCCGATTTTGCGGCTCCTCCGCCGCACGTCACTCCATCTTCCTTCTTGGAAGCCAAAAGGAAATTTTCCGTGCGGGTTGGCCCCTGGGGAGCCACCCACTGTCTTTTGGGATATTATAGCGCGATTCTATTTATTTTGCAAGAAAAAAATCTTATTCTTGCAGGAAAGAATCCCCCTTCAGTCGTGCGGTTTCCGCCGGGGTCAGGGGCCGCCACTGGCCTGGAGCCAGGGTGCGGTCCAGGGTCAGGCTCCCCTCCCGGACCCGCTTGAGCCGCCGGACGGTCATGCCGCAGGCGGCGCACATCCGCCGGATCTGGCGGTTTTTTCCCTCGTGGATCACCACCGACAGCACCGTGCGCTCCCCCTCCCGGCGGAGGACCCGCACCTGGGCCGGGCGGAGGGCCTGGCCGTCCAGCTTCATGGGTTGGGCCAGGGCCCCGAGCCCTGGCTCTGTGCAGCCGGTGACCCAGACCAGGTACTCCTTTTCCACCTCATGCCGGGGGTGAATGAGGGCGTTGGTCAGATCTCCGTCATCGGTGAGCAGCAGCAGCCCCTCAGAGTCCAGGTCCAGCCGGCCCACCGGCCAGACCCGGGCCGGGCACTCCTTCACCAGGTCGGCAACCGTACGCCGCCCCTTTTCGTCGGAGAGGGTGGTCACCACGCCCCGGGGCTTGTAGAGCATCAGGACCGTCCGGGTCTGGCTGCGCACCACCGGCTTGCCGTCCAGGGCGATCTCATCCCGTTCCGGGTCCGCCCGGTCCCCCAAAGAGGCCGGATGGCCGTTTACGGTGACCCGGCCGGCGGTTATGTATTCCTCCGCCCGGCGGCGGGAGCAGACCCCCGCCGCGGAGAGAAGTTTCTGCAGGCGATCCTCCATACCTGATTCCTCCCTTTCATTCCATTCCCGCCAGCTTTTTGAGAAAGCCCAGAGGGGAGCGCGCCGAGTCCGGCGACAGCACATCCAGCCCGGCGGACTTGCCCCAGACCAGGTAGGTCTCCCCCACCTTCCGGTCCCCCACATAGAAGGCCACCGTTCCGGCGATCTCCCCCTGGGTGACCGGGGCCTGGACAGACGCCGGCAGGTCAATCTCTGTGCGCACGGTTTCCCCCTCCCGAAGGGGCCAGGCCACCGCTCCCCGGGCCACCGCCGGCACCTGGTGGAGCAGGCTTCCCTCCACCGGAACCTGACGGAAGGTCTCCCCCTCCTCCGCCAGCACCTGGCGGGGGAAGGTCTCAAAGCCGTAGTCCAGCAGGGCTTGGTGGTCCGCCCAGTCGTTCCGGTCGTTGAGGGTCACACAGATGAGGGTTTGGCCGTCCTTCTCCGCGCTGGAGACCAAGGTCCGCCCGGCCTGCCGGGTGTACCCCGTTTTCATACCGGTGCATCCGGGGTACAGCCACAGGAGCTTGTTGTGGTTGGTAAAGCTCCGTCCCTCCAGGGTGATGGACCGGGTGGCGGTGATCTTTGCCACTGTGGGATTTTGGAGACAAGCTGCCCCCAGCCGGGCCATGTCCAGGGCGGTGGAGTAGTGGTTTTCATCCCCCAGGCCGTTGGGATCGGAGAAGTGGGTGTTGCTCATCCCTAGGTCCTGGGCCCGCTGGTTCATCCAGCCCACGAAGGTCTCCACGTCTCCGGCGCAGCTGGCCGCCAGGGCCACCGCCGCGTCGTTGCCCGAGTGGAGCAGCAGGCCGTAGAGCAGGGTCTCCAGGGTGAGCTTCTCCCCTGCCCGCAGGTAGAGGGAGGTTCCTTCAATCCCCGTCCACTCCTGGCGGATGGTTACCGTCCGGGACAGGTCCCCCTGGGCCCACTCCGCCGCCACCAGGGCCGTCATCAGCTTGGTGATGCTGGCAATGGCCCGGGGCTCGTTTTCGTTGCTGGCGCAGAGCACGCGGCCGGAGTCCCCATCCATCAAAACAGCGGAGGCCGCGGAAACCGCTGGCGCCTCCGCTGCCTGCGTATGGAGCACCAGGCCCGGCAGCAGGGCGCAGAGCACCCCCAGGGCCAGCAGTTGTTTTCGCACGAGAATCCCTCCATCCTAAGCAGATATTCCTCCTTAGGATGGCCGGGTTTTTCAGTCTTTATTCTCGCCCTTGTCCTTCTTTTTGTCGATAAACTCGGTGATTTTGGTGACCACCTCGGGGATCATCTCCACCACCCGGTCCACGCTGTTTTCCGCCGGGGGATTCATGGGCAGAACCCGCACGTTGGTGCCGCTCACCACCAGGAAGCACACGGGGGTCACCTTCACCCCGGCGCCGCCGCCCCCGCCGAAGGGGCCGTCCTTCCCCGGCGCGGCGTTCTTGCCGGGAAATTCTGATCCTCCGGTGCCAAAGCCGAAGGAGATTTTGGAGACGGGGATCAGGGTGACCTCCCCCGCCTGGATGGGCTCTCCCACCACAGTGTTGGCGTCCACGGTCTCGCGGATCTTCTGGATGGTGCTGGCCATCAGGTCATTCACAGGATGATTGTTTTCCATGGTTGACTTCCCCTTTCTTTCCGTCGGCTCCGGCGGGTTTCCGGGCCGGTTTGAGCAGTTTGCGATGGTTCCACAGGACCTTGAGGCTCTTGCCTGCCGCCCAAAGTCCGATGCCCAGCAGCTGGGCGGCGGTGAGGGACAGGCCCACCCGGATGTACACCCGGGGCTGCTCCGTCAGATAGTCCAGGTCCAGGGACACCTGCCGGTTTTTTATGGTAAAGTTGGCCTCCAGAAAGGCCAGCAGGGTTTCGACCACTGCCCAGCCCCGGCCATAGTGGATGGCCGCGTCGGCAGGGTCCTCCTCCGCCCAGGTGACGTGGAGGGTCAGATCGTCAATCTGCAGTTTTCTGCGAAACCGCCCGGCCGCCTCCTGGACCACCGGCAGCAGATCCCAGACCAGGTCCAGGATGCCGCCCACCGGCCGCTTGGCAGGGGGCTGCTCAGGCTTGTCCCCCTTCTTTTTCGCCTTCTTGGCGGCCTTTTTTTCTGCCTTGGCCTGCTTTTTCCGTTTCTTTTTTTCTTCCTTGTCCGGGTCCTTTTTCCGGGGGTAGACCTGGAGGAACTTGGGACCCAGCCTAATCTTTACCCAGGGGCCAGCCGCATCGTAGCAGGCCAGAACCCCCAGCCGGAGGACAAAGACCAGCAGAATGAGAACCAGCAGGATGAGAAGCAGGATTTTTCCAATCATGGTCCGGTCCCCCCTTCCTCCTTCTGCCCCTGCTCCGGCAGAGGGGGCAGTTCCTCCAGGCTGGCCAGGCCAAAGGCCCGGAGGAAATCCGGTGTGGTTTCATAGAGAATGGGCCGGCCCGGGGCGTCCAGGGTGCCGCAGGGAGCCACCAGCTCCCGGTCCAGCAGCAGGGACAGGGAGTGGGAGCAGTCCACCCCCCGAACCTGATCCAGGTACACCCGGGTCACCGGCTGGAAATAGGCCACGATTGCCAGAGTCTCCAGCGCAGCCGGGGAGAGCTTGTCCGGCTTCTTCCGCTCCAGCAGTCGGCGGACCGCGTCCCCCCACTGGGGGGCGGAGACCAGTTGCCAGCTGTCCTCCAGCCGGATCAGGCGAATGCCCGCCTGCCGGCTCTCATAGTCCTGCGCAAGGGCCGCGCAGGCCGCCCGGACCTGGCTGGTCTCGGCCTCCAAGGCCTGGCCCAGCTTGTCCGACGGCACCGGCTCGCCCAGGGCGAAGAGAATGGCCTCGATGCCCCTTGCCAAGTCATCTTGCTTCAACAGCCTCCCCTCCTTTCTGGGGTTCTGCCACGGAGATCAGCGGCTCCTCCATGGTGCCCGCCAGGTGGACCTTTCCCGCCCGGCACAGCTCCAGCAGGGCCAGAAAGACCGCCGTGACCTCGGACTTGTCCCGGCTGCGGGCCACCAGGTCGTCTAAACTGGTTGGGCCCTCCTGGCTCAGCAGGGTCAGCAGCTCCTCTGCCTTGCGCTCCACCCGGTAAGGCTCATGCCGGACCACGTTCCGGAACTGGGACAGGTCCGGGGGCAGACTCTTCCCCTGCCGCTTCCTCCAACCCGCCATGGCCTGCGCCAGGTCCTTCCCGGTGTGGGAATAGCGGTACACCCGCCGGGCAAAGGAAGGCTCCGGCGCCTTGGTGAGCCGGTCCCGCCCGCCGTCATAGGCCGCTTCCAGCTGGGGCAGCACCGCCCGGACCCGGGCCTGCTGCTCCCGGCGCTCCTGGGCCTCCAGGCTGGCCATGAGGGCTTCCATCTCCGACAGGGCCTCTTCCTCCTCCTCCCGGAGGAGCATCTTGGTTTTCAGCAGCATCAGGTGGGAGGCCATGGCGATGAACTCCCCCGCCACCTCCAAATCCAGCTCCCGCCGGGCAGCCATCCAGGCCAGATACTGGTCCAGCAGCTCCGCCAGGGGGATGTCCCGGATGGACAGGCGGTTTTTCCGCAGCAGATGGAGGATCAGATCCAGCGGCCCCACAAAGTCCTCCGCCTGGTCCTTTTCCTTCATCACACCTTTAATATGATAGACCGGCCGCTCCATATCCCTTACCCCAGCAGACGCATGACGCCGTAAAAGGCAAATTCAGAGCCCCGGAGCATTCCGTTTACCAGGACGGACCGGGCCCCGTCCAGAATGGGGTCCAGCCAGCCCAGCCACAGAACGGCCATCAGAACAATCATGCCGTACCGCTCCAGCTGCATCCAGCGGAGATACCACCGGTCCGGCAGGAACATGGCGATCACCTTGGACCCGTCCAGGGGCGGGAAGGGGATCAGGTTAAAGACCCCCAGGCCGATATTCAGCAGCACCAGCAGGTAGAAAAATTGCAGAGCAGTCACAAGCCCCTGGGTCTCTCCCCGGACGGCCATGGCCCCGGCCACCCCGTTGGCTGCCATGGCGGACAGGTAGGCCATCACAAAGTTGGAGGCGGGTCCCGCCAGGGCGGTGACGGCCATACCCTGCTTGGGGTGCTTGAAGTACCGCGGGTCCACCGGCACGGGCTTGGCCCAGCCGAAGCCCACGGTCACCATCATAATGAGACCGAAGATATCCAGATGGCGGAGGGGATTCAAAGACAGCCGGTGGCTCATCTTGGCGGTGGGGTCCCCCAGTTTATAGGCCGCTAAGCCGTGGCAGACCTCATGGACCACCAGGCACAGAAGGATCGCCCCTATGCGCAGGAACATAGCGCCCATGCTCTGCCAGTCGATCCCGTGGGCCAGCTGCGAAAATACACCCATCGCCCGTCTCCTTTCCCCAGTATACCAAAAATCTGCCAGTTTCATCCAGGACAGCTAACCCGGACATAGTTTGATAGTTGATTATATCAAAAAACTCCCGTTCTTGCAAGGAAGGGCAGAAATCCATCCATGATCATGATATAAAATGGGCAGCCCCCTTTCAGGGCTGCCCGGCAACATATGAACTTACGCGAACTGGGTTCGTTCTCTCTTTTTCCAGCTGATGAAGCCGTAGAGATCGCTGAACAGGAAAATGCAGAAATTGACCACAACCGGAACGTAAATTGGGTTTTCCATGGAGGCCAAAACCCAGAGCACAATCAGCACCATGTCGTTGGCGGCATAGCCCAGGGCATAATAGGAGGAGCGCAGCATGGTTAGGGATGCCGCGAGGAAGCTGGTGGTGATGGAAATGGTACTGAACAAAAGGTTTGGCGTGTGGAGCGCCTGCAAAAGAAGGTAAAAGGCAAGGGTGACGACGGCGCAGAAAAGCGCAAGCAGAACGATCATTTTCCGCGTGAGTTTCTGAATTGCCACCTCGTTTCCGTTTTCCTTTGAGGGGTTCTTCGCCCAGGTGATCGTTGACCAGATGGCCATGGGCAGGGTCATGCCCAAATAGGTGATCATTTCTCCCCAATACCGGAACCGCCAGGAGATGATCCCATACAGAATGCTGAAGGCGATCATCAGAATCTGCGCCCATACGTTGCCCTTAGCGGCAAAAATCAGGGAGGTAACCCCGATCAGGGCCGCCGCCAGGGTCAGCACATCCAGATTTCCCGGTATGAGATTGGAAACCGTGACAACAACCAGCGAGGCCAGCCAAATGCCCCACTCTTTTTTTGATAAAGTTTTCAGCGGATTATTCACTTTTTCTTCTCCTTAAATCGTATGGATTGGTTCGATTTAAGGAATTCTTCCGGATCCAGTATGGGTATCATTCGATGATTCAAAATCATTTTTTCAACCGCTTTCTCGATTTTTGGTTTGCGCCTATGATAGCAAAAAATACCCCGCTTTTCAACACGCTTTTCTATTCTCCCCGCCGCCGGAACAGCA
>JAEDJB010000012.1 GCA_016296565.1 Oscillospiraceae bacterium | reverse complement strand
CAAGTCCTGTATCGTCCACCAAAGAAAGACACGAGAAACCTCGTGTCTTTCTTTTCTTGCGTTTTAGACGCTTCCGGCGGGGTCCCCTGACCTCGCCGCTACCTGTCGGAACCCTCTGCGGCGGCGGGATGAGGGCATCCGCATGGGGTAAACGGGCTTGGAGCCCCTACAATTAGGGTTCCCGGCCTTTTCCAAGGGGCGCCTCCGGCGTGGCCCCATTTCTCTGGAGAAATGGGGGAAAGAACACCAGGGGGAGAGAGGTTCTCTCCCCCTGGACCCCTGTTCTCTGGTTTGTGCAGACCTGCGGGGCAGTGCTTTTTTGTCTTTGGCGGGGCTGCCGCTTATCTCTTGTGACGCCGTACTTCAAGCGCGCCCACCGGCTGGGCGCGCCTAGGGTGAGCGGGTACCCTGTAAGGGCGGCGATTCACCTCCGAAATCAGGCAGGGATTCCCTGGTAAAGCAAAAGCTCCAAAAATGCTGTGAGCACTGCGTTCTGGGTGATAAGGTTGTAGCTGGGCCCATCCGGTTCCCGGCAGACCCGGAGCGCGTGAAGGACTGCGATGGTGTTATGCCGCTCCGGTTGAAGCTTGACCTGATACTCTGCCTGGTTAATCACCAGGGTAACAGTGTAACTGGGGTCCAGAGGAGAAATGGCAGTTCGGGCTGCTAGATCGCTGCAAAAGCGGTCATATTGTTGTTCGGTCAGCTGACGAAGATACATGATCCGTCTCCTTTCCTTATGTTGCCCTAACCTGTCCCCTTGAAAGGATGCGGCACGTATGATATAGTATTTACGCCCCGTTGCCTTCGGGCAATGGTTGGGTTGTGGGGAAGCGGTGCGAGTCTGTTCCAGGAGGCGCGCCGCTTCCTTTATTCCTCCTTTAGGTCCTCTTTCAGCTTCTTGATCCCCCGCCGGGCTGCTTCCATCCGGTTGACATTTTCCTGGGCGCAGTAGGCTTCTAAAATCTGCTTGCACTCCTCGTCATACTTCACTGCCATGCGGTAGGGCTTAGGAAGTTCTTCCTTGGGACCTCGCTTTCCCATTCTCAAACCGTCACCTCCTCACAGAGAAAGGGTCACCTTTATTATGTAATAAAGGTGACCCTTTTGTCAACAGTTTTTTCTTGTTCGTTCCGGGACCTCAGCCGCCGCAATACACCTCGATGGCCTTGGCCAGGCGTTCCGCGGTGCCAGGGCCGTGGGTGTCCAGGTTTTCCCGGAACCGGTCGTCGGCCAGGTACATCTGGCCCAGGCCGGACAGGATCTCTTTCGTACAGTGGTAGAAGTTCCGGGTGATGTGCTCCTGCCACTGCCGGACCAGCTCCTGGGCCTGGGGGCTCTCCGGGGGTAGGTCCCCCAGAGCAGCGAACTGGTCCAGGATGGCGTCCCCCTCCCGGTTCACCCGGTCCCAGTCTTCCTTGCCGTAGGCCCCGGTTTTCTTCTGGCTCTCTGCCCAGGCGTCGGTATTTCCCCAGCGGGCCTTGGCCTCCTGGGCGTAGGCCTGCCGTTTTTCCTCAAAATCCTTCCGGTCAAATGCGTCAAATGCCATGGTTCGTTCTCCTTTCAGGGTGTCCTCCACCAGGGCGATGAGCTTGTCCAGCCGCCGGCGCTTCTCCTCCAGCAGGTTCCGGTGGCAGCGCAGGGCCGCCTGCCGGTCGTAGCCGGGGTCGGTCAGGATGGCTTTAATCTCTTCCAGGGGGAAGTCCAGCTCCCGGAAGAACAAAATCTCCTGGAGCCGCTCCAACTCCGCCCGGCCATAGAGCCGGTAGCCCGCAGGGGTAACTTCCTGGGGGCTGAGCAGGCCGATCTTGTCGTAATACCGCAGGGTGCGCACTGACACCCCCGCCAGGCGGGCCGCTTCACTGATCTTCACAGGCATCGCTCCTCTCTCGTCCCGGGGACGAAAATTTGGTGGGTCCGGACCACAGGATGAGAATACAGGATGACGTAAGGGGAGAGTCAAGAGGAAAACGAAAAAAATTTTTTATACTAGTTCTTGATAAAAAGCTTTGAAAGCTTTTTATCAAGAACTGCATGAGACGGCGCAGCGTGCATCAGCACGATGCGAGTGTGCGAAGCACACGGGATTCTTGATTCAATTTTTTAATCAAGAATCAGTATTACAGGCTCAGGGCCGCCCGGTATCCGGTGTGGACGGCCTCCCAGATGGAGCCACTCTGTATCCGGTCCCCCAGGGGGATCACCTTGTCGCAGACCCGGGCCAGCTTGTCCCCGTAGGGGGATGCGGGCTGGGTGCCCAGAGCCAGAACCACCCGGTCGCAGGGGTAGACATACTCCTCCCCGGTCTGGGTGTCGGCAAACCAGATTCGGTCCTCCCCCACCCGGGTCAGGGTGCGGCCGCACAGAAAGACCACGTTGTTGATCTCCAGCACTGCCGTCACCGCGTTGCGGTTGGAGCCCTGGACCCCGGGGGCCAGCCGGGGAGCGGCCTCCAGCACCAGGACGGCGTTGTTTTTCTCCCGTTGGGAGAGGACCTCGGCGGTTTCCAGGCCGGTCATGCCCGAGCCCACCACCACCACGCTCTCCTCCCTGGGGTCCACGGCCCCGGTGAGAACCTCCGGCGGGGTGCACACCATGGGTCCCTCCGCCCCGGGGATGGGGGGAACCTTGGGCACGCCCCCGGTGGCGTCCAGGATGGCGTAGGGGGCCAGGGCAGCCAGTTCCTCCGGGGTGGGGGCGCAGCCCAGGCGCAGCTCTGCCCCCGCCTGGGCGCACCGGCGGATCAGGCTGCGGGTAAGGGCTTCGATCCGCTCCTTCCGGGGGGCCAAAGCAGCCAGCTTCAGCTGGCCGCCGGGGGTTTCCTCCTTTTCAAAGAGCACCACCCGGAAACCCCGGCGGGCGGCGATCCAGGCGGCTTCCAGACCGGCGGGACCCGCTCCCAGAACAGCCACCAGGCGGCCGTCTCCGTCGGCCTTCAGGGGCGGCAGCTGGGCCTCGTAGCCCGTCTCCGGGTTCACCGCGCAGGTGATGTGCCCTTCCTGGTCATACTTTCCAAAGCAGGCCATGCAGGAGATGCAGGGGACAATATCCTCCTCCCGGCCGGAAAAAGCCTTGTTGGCCCATTCCGGGTCTGCCAGGTGGCTGCGGACAGAGGCGGCAAAGTCCAGCACACCCTCCGCCAGGAGCTTCTCCGCGTAGGCCGGGTCCCGGATGAGGGCCACCGAGAGCACCGGGATGGACACCGACTGCTTCACCGCCCGGGGCAGGTGCTTCCGCCAGCCCTGGAGGTAGCACATGGGCTCGGCGCTCTGACTGAGCTTGCTATCTGTGCCCGAGGCGGTGGTGTTAATCCCGTCCGCCCCCCACCGCTCCAGCAGCTGGCAGATTTTGATGCCCGTGTCGGCGTGGTAGCCGTCCTTTCCGATGTACTCTTCAATGGATACCCGGAATAAAATAGGAAAGTCCCGACCGCAGGTTGCCCGGATGGCCTCCAGAATTTCCTTCAGGATGCGGGCCCGGTTTTCCAGGCTGCCCCCGTACTGGTCGGTGCGGTGGTTGGTGACGGGACTGAGAAAGCTGTGGAGGAAATAGTGGTGGGCGGCGTGGATCTCCACCCCGTCGAAGCCCCCCTCCTTCACCCGACGGGCGGCCTGGCCGAATTTTTGGGCGATGTCCCGGATCTCCTCCTGGGTGGCCTCCCGGGCCTGGCCCCGCTTCTTTCCCCGGGCGGGGCTGGCGGAGATCAAATCCCTGGGGTTCAGCTTGGGGTCGGCGTTGGCGCCGGGGTGGAAGAGCTGGGCAAAAATCTTCGTGCCATAGGGGTGAACCCGGTCCGCCAGGCGGCGGAAGGAGGGGATATTCTCCTCCCGGGCGGCGTTCAGCTCCCGGTAAAAGAGCACGCCCCGGTCCTCATCCACGCAGACCATCTCGGTGATGATGAGGCCCACGCCCCCTTTGGCCCGGGCCTCGTAGTAGGCCAGCATGTCCTCGGTCATGGTGCCGTCCGGCTGGGACAGGGAGGCGGAGGCCGCCGTCATGGCCACCCGGTTGGGAATGGTGAGCCCGCCGATGCGGCCCGGCGATGACAAATGGGGATACATAGAAGAGGTTCCTCCTTTTATCTTGCTTTTTGGTCTTTACATTTTATCCGATTTTGTCGTAAAATACAAGGATAGGAAAGATTACACCACAGCCCACGAAAGATTGTCATATCTTGACGGAACACCCACATTTTGGTATATTTACTTTCTGGTGAAACTTTTTGCAGGAGGGAGCGGCCATGGAACCAAAATTTCAAAAGCAGAAGCACACCCTTTTGATGCCGGACCTCTTCCCCATCCACATGGAGTTTCTGGCCTCGGCCATCCGGGCCAGCGGGTACCGGGTCCAGGTTCTGCGCTCCAGCGGCAAAGCGGTTCTGGACCTGTCCCTGCGCTACATCCACAACGACATGTGCTATCCCGCCATGTGTTCCCTGGGCCAGGAGCTTCACGCCATCACCAGCGGGGAGTATCCCCTGGACTCCATCGCCCTTATCCAGTTTCAGACCGGCGGGGGCTGCCGGGCCTCCAACTACAGCATGATGCTGAAAAAGGCCCTGGACAAACTGAAACTGAGCCACATCCCTGTGGTCACCTTCGGCTTCTCCAACCTGGCCCTGGGCAGCGGCTTTTCCATTACCCCCCTCATGTGCCAGCGGCTGCTGGCAGCCCTGACCTACGGGGACCTGCTGATGCTGCTGACCAACCAGATCCGCCCCTACGCCTGCCAGCCCAGCCAGGTCCAGACCCTGGCCAGCCAGTGGAGCGAAAAGCTCCAGGAGGAGCTGGCCACCACCCGGTCGGGGATCACCCGGGTGAAGAAAAACATAAAACAAATGGTCCAAGCCTTCGCCGCCATCCCCACCCAGGTGAAAAAGAAGGTCCGGGTGGGCATTGTGGGGGAAATCTATGTGAAATACTCCCCCTTCGCCAACAACCATCTGGAGGAGTTTCTCCAGACCCAGGACTGCGAGTACATGCTCCCCGGGGTGCTGGGGTTCATCCACTACTGCCTCACCGGTCCCGCCGTGGACTGCGAGCTTTACGGGGGCAGCCCCATCCGCCGGGGTGTCAGCCTGGCGTTGGGTCGGATCGTTCAGATCTACGAAAACGCCCTGTCCCAGGCGCTGGCCCCCTTCCCCCAGTTCCACCGGCCTCCCAGCTTCCAGGAGATGCGAAAAAAGGGGGAACAGGTCCTCTCCCGGGGGGTTCGGATGGGCGAGGGCTGGTACCTGCCGGCGGAGATGGCGGAGCTGATCGAGGGCGGCTACCCCAACATCATCTGCGCCCAGCCCTTCGGCTGCCTGCCCAACCACATTGTGGGCCGGGGCACCCTGCGGAAGCTCCAGTCCCTCTACCCCCAGGCCAACATCACCTCCATCGACTACGATGCCAACGTCTCCCAGGTGAACCAGGAGAACCGGATCAAGCTCCTGCTGTCCAACGCCTGGGACCACCTGGGGCAGCAGCAGACGGTGGCTCCCATTCCTTGAAAAAACAGCGTGCCGAACATTCGGCACGCTGTTTTCTGTTTGGTTATTCCTTGGCTTCCGGGGCAGGTTCCGCTGCTTCTGCTTCGGGCTGCGCCGCTTCCGCAGCCTTCTCCTGCTCCGCGGCGGCCTTGGCAGCGGCGCGGGCGGCACGGGCCTGCTCCTTCTTCTCCTTTTCGGCGGCCTCCTTGGCCTCCTGCTCCTCCCGGCGGATCTGCTTGGCCTCCTTCTTCAGCTCGCTCAGGTACTCCGGGGGCACCACGTTGGAGCCGTTGGGGTTCAGGATGTACTCCCGGATGTTCTTGGCCAGCTCCTCGGTGGAGGGGTGGACCACCACCAGGTTGTTCTCATAGGCGTACCAGAAGCTCCGCTTCACGTCGGGCATCTCCTTGGTGATAAGCTGCAGGCTGGCGTGGCGGGAGTTGGTGGCCGGAGTGTAGATCACGTCTTTAATGGAGGAGAAGGGAATGACCCGCTCCTTTTCCTTCATCTTGGTCTTGGCCAAACAGCGGATCACGCAATAATCCAGGTACACATCCAGCCGGGAAGCGCCGCCGGGAAGCCAAAATATCAGCCCCTTGCGGATTTCTCTCTTGTGTTCTTCCCGCTGTTCCTTCTTCTTTTTGCGTCCAAACATGGTCTTCCGCCTCCATCTGATGATTTGGCCTGCGCCATGCAGGCAACGTATTGTTATAGTATAAACGTTTCGCCCCGAAAATGCAAGGCAAAGGAAAGATTCCGTCATTCTTTTTCCCCTGTCCCCGGACGCCAAAAAGCCGCGGCACGAATGCTGCGGCCCTTTGGCAGGATGGAGATGTTTAGGAGTTGTTTTTTTACATGGAAGGATTTTCGATTGCTAACTTTGTTAGGTATTGTACGGGAAAAACCGGCAGAAATCATGAACCAATTGTAACGAAATTGTTAAATCGTGGTGCAATTGGGAGACATCCGCCGCTCTGTCTTATCAGCGCACCCGAAGAGAACATCCCAGGGGATCACCTCTCAGTCCCTTCGGGACAGCTCTTGGAATGGTCAATGGATTTTATCGAACTGTCCCCCGGACAGTTCGACCCCTCCCCAGGGGAGCCTTTGGGTGCGGCAACTAACCCGGTGGATAGCGCGCCCAGCCGGTGGGCGCGCTTTCTGCCGGCGTTCCGGCAAAGGGCCACAGGCCAGGCAAAAAGAACGCCGCTCCCAAACAGGCTTCCACCCACCAGAGAGAGGGAATCCAAAGGGGGAGAACCTCTCCCCCTTTGGTCTTCTTTCCCCCATTTCTTTGAAAGAAATGGGGCCCCCAACCGGCAGGCGAGAACCCCTGTGTTTCTGTCAGAAAGTCACCTCGTCTGGGTCATGGGACCGGGCCGTGGGAGGAACCGCGTCCAGGGCGGCCACATCCTCAGAGGCCAGCTGGAAGGAGAACACACCGGTGTTCTCTGCGATCCGGTCAGGCGTCACCGACTTGGGCAGGGGAAGAATCCCCTTCTCCAGGCACCAGCGGATGCAGATCTGGGCGGGGGTCCGGCGGTACTTCTCCGCCAGGGCGGTCACCGCCGGGTGCTCCAGCAGTGCCCCCCGGCCCATGGGACTCCAGGCCTCCACCAGGATGCCGTGGGACTGGCAGTAGGCCACGGTCTCCTCCTGGGTCTGCCCGGGGTGGACCTCGATCTGGTTCACCATGGGGGGCACCTCCGTGTCCATCAAGGCCCGGAGATGATGGGGCTTGAAGTTGGACACCCCGATGGCCCGGAGCTTTCCCTCCTGGTACAGCTCGGTGAGGGCCCGCCAGGTGCCCAGGTTCAGCTGTTCCCAGGTCTCCGGGTACTGGTGGGGAGCGGCGGGCCAGTGGATGAGGCACAGATCGATGTAGTCCAGGCCCAGCCGCTTCAGGCTCTCCAGCACAGAGGCCCGGGCCTTCTCATAGCCCCGGTCCGTGTTCCACACCTTGGTGGTGACGAAGATCTCCTCCCGGGGCAGGCCGGACTCCCGTATTCCCTGGCCCACGGTGGTCTCATTGCCGTAGAAGGCGGCGGTGTCGATGTGCCGGTAGCCCTCGGCCAGGGCAGCCCGGACGGCAGCTGCGCCCTCGGCCCCGTCGGGGGTCTTGTAGGTGCCGAAACCCAGGCAGGGGATACCCACCCCGTTGGCCAGCAAAAACTTGTCGTTGGGTCCGTTCATGGAACGCCTCCTTTTTTAAATAGGGAAAAACACCTCCGAATTGGCTTCGGAGGTGTTTTTGTAAGCAGATAATGGAATCAGCGCTTGGAGAACTGGGGAGCGCGGCGGGCTGCCTTCAGGCCGTACTTCTTTCTCTCCTTCATTCTGGGGTCGCGGGTCAGGAAACCGGCGGCCTTCAGAGCGGGACGGTACTCTGCGTTCATCTCCAGCAGAGCGCGGCTGATGCCGTGGCGGATGGCGCCGGCCTGGCCGGTGACGCCGCCGCCGCTGACGGTGGCGTTGATGTCCACCTTGCCCAGCAGGCCGGTGGTGTCCAGGGGCTGACGGACGATGAGCTTCAGGGTCTCCAGACCGAAGTAATCGTCGATATCACGGCCGTTGATGGTGATGGAACCGGTGCCGTTGGGGAACAGATGCACCCGGGCCACGGAGGACTTCCGGCGGCCGGTGCCGTAATGGTAAGGCTTCTTGCTCTTGTACATGTTCTAGCTCCTCCTTATTCTGCGGCCCACAGTTCGGGCTTCTGTGCTGCGTGGATGTGCTCGGGGCCACGGAAAATCTTCAGGCGGGTCAGGGAGTCCTTGGTGATGATGTTGCGGGGCATCATGCCGCGGACAGCCAGCTTCATAGCCAGCTCGGGCTTCTCCTGCATCAGCTTGCGATACTTGGTCTCCTTCAGGCCACCCACATAGCCGGAGTGGGTGCGATAGTACTTCTGATCCAGCTTCTTGCCGGTGAGCACGGCCTTCTCGGCGTTCACCACGATGACGAAATCACCGCAGTCAGCGTGGGGGGTGTACTCGGGCTTATGCTTGCCGCGGAGCAGGGTTGCTGCCACAGCGGCGGTTTTACCAAGGGGCTTGCCAGCGGCGTCAAGGATATACCACTTGCGCTCGATGTTGCCCTTGTTAGCCATAAAAGTGGACATAGGGTCGAACCTCCAAATCATGTTGATTTATCAAAGTGAACGGGTTTCCCAACGGCTTTACAAAGGGGGCACAACACCTTTATAATAAGGAAAACAGCCGCAGGGAGAGCGCCGTTTTTTCAGCGGACCTTATTATAATACAGGGTTTGTCCCCTGTCAACGATTTTTCTCAGATTTTCAATTTACCTTGATAAATCCTCTCATTTTCTCTTGTTTTCTCTCTTAATCTCTCCCGTTCTCAACTTCAATTTTCATTTTTGTCTGTTAGGAGTGTACGGTTTATGAAAAAAATCCTCAGTCTGACCCGCCGGTGCGTGGAGGATTACGATATGATCCAGGCCGGGGACCGGGTGGCGGTGGGGGTCTCCGGGGGCAAGGACTCCCTGATCCTGCTGGCCGCCCTGGCCCGGCTGTCCCGGTTCTACCCCCAGCCCTTCACCGTGGAGGCCTTCACCGTGGACATGGGCATGGAGGGCATGGACTTTTCCGGGGTGGCGGACTTCTGCAAAGACCTGGGGGTCCCCTTCCACCGCATCCCCACCCAGATCAGCCACGTGATCTTCGAGACCCGGAAGGAGAAGAACCCCTGCGCCCTCTGCGCCAAGATGCGCCGGGGCTCCCTCCACCAGGCTTTGACGGAGCGGGGCATCCACAAGGTGGCCCTGGGCCACCACTACGACGACGCGGTGGAGACCTTCTTCCTGTCCCTGTTCTACGAGGGGCGCCTGTCCTGCTTCCAGCCGGTGACCTATCTGGACCGGTCGGACGTGACCCAGATCCGGCCCCTGCTCTACGTCAGCGAGTCCATGATCCGGGACGCGGCCCGGCGGCTGGACCTGCCCGTGGTCCACAACCCCTGCCCCGCCGACGGGTACACCAAGCGCCAGGAGGTGAAGGAGCTGATTGTCCGGCTGGAGGGGCAGTACCCCAAGCTGAAGGAGTATGTGTTCTCCGCCATGCAGCGTCTCCCTCTGGGGGACTGGGGTCCCCGGGAGCTGAAGCGGCGGCCGCCTACGAAGGAAGTGGGAGAATAAGCGGCGGGAACTTAAGGAAATCGAAAGAAATCCTTCATCTGTTCTTTCTTGCGTGTGGTCTTCCCCTGTGATACGCTGGGGTCAGAAGAAAACCCCTGGATCTGTCTGGAAAGGAGGACGCTATGAGATACACCTGGATTCCAACCATTGTTCTGCACCTCCTCCCCATTCTCACTGTGCTGCTCACCCGGAACAAGCCCTGGCCCGCCGCCTTGGAGCGGATGGTCCTCGTTCAGGTGATCGCATCGGTCCTGTATGTGCCCGCCTGCTCCCTCTGCATGGGGCTGGACTGGCCCGGCTTTTCTCTGTCCCAGTTCGGTCTGGCTGACCTGTTTGCCCCTCTGGAGGGAGAAGGCCTGCTCTTGTACGGCGGCTTTCTGGTCACCGCCGCTGCAGTCACGGCGCTGGCGGCTTTCCTGCGCCGTAAGTGGAAGAACGTGTAAAAAAGGAGGAACCTCATATGAAAAAGATCGGTATGCTGCTTTCCCTTCTCTGTCTGCTCTTCCTCACCGCCTGCGGGGAAGCCACCCTGGCGGACGGGACCTGGACCGAGATGGAGAACCAGGCCTTCGACTTTTATCAGGCCACAGGCGTAAGCGAGAGCGAAGATCCCTTTGACACCGACCTGTTCCGGTTCGACCTGAACGGGGACCCTGACTACTCCTACCACCCCAAGGGCTGGCTGGACGAGAACACCGTTCTGTGCACCCGCCGGGAGAAAGCCAGCCTGGACGGCCCCACGGAGCTGGCCGCCGTAACCCTGGACGGCACGGTCACCAAGCTAGACGCGGACATAGACGCTTACACTATGGTGGCCGTCCAGGACGGCGTGGTGGCCTACGGCGGCCTTTATGAGACCGTCCTTCCCGATGGCGTCACCTTCGCCCGGTGGGACGGGGACGAGACCTTGGAGCCGGTATACCAATTCCAGGACGGCGACGCGCTGTCCTTCCAGCAGTTTTTCAGCCCCGACGGCACCAAGGCCGTGCTCACCTGGTGCCCCCAGGTCCCCAGCGCGGACTGGACCGTGCGGCTCATCGACCTGTCCATCGGCCAGGCCCAGGACCTGACCCTCCCGGCGTGGAGTGGGCAGGACGCCATTCACGTTCTCTACGCCCGGTGGCTGGACGACAGCACCCTGCAAATCACCGCCGTTACCCCGGAGGAAGAGGAAACCGTCACCTGGCAGTACGCCCTGCCGTAACCGCTGATAAACCAACGCCCCGGCTGCTATAAGCAGCCGGGGCGTACTCGCAAGTTCTCACTTTTTCCAATCCAGCAGAGTGAAGGTTCGCTTGTCGAAAGCAATGAGCCTCTCCTCCCGCATCCGGGACAGCTCCCTGGTCATGGCGGAACGGTCGGTGCACAGGTACTCCGCCAGCTCCGTCCGGCCCATGGGGACCTGGAAGGTGGCGCTCCCTGTCCGCTCGGCCTGGCGGGTCAGGTAGGTCAGCAGCTTCTCCCGGATGCTGGTGCGGGAGGTGACCTCCAGCTTTTCAATGAGCTCCAGGTTTTTCTCCGCAATCAGCTCCACCATGTTCTCGATCATCCGGTGGTGAAACCGGCACACCAGCTTGCAGGCGTGGAGGATGCGGTCATAGTCCAGCAGCAGCACCCGGCACTTCCCGCTGGCCTGGTAGGCGATGGTCCGGTTCCGGGCCTTCACGCAGGAGTAGCTCTCCCCAAAGACGCTCCCCACCGGCAGCACGGTGAGCAGGGACTTCTTGCCGAAGTAGTCCTCGCTGATCATCTCCACCTCGCCGGCCAGCACCACCCCCATGAGGGGGTCGGAACCAGGGGTGGTCATGATGAACTCTCCCCGCTCCGGCTCAATCTCCCGGGCGGACATGCACTTGAGCATGGCCCCCAGATCCTCCGGGTCAATGCCCCGGAACAGCGGGCAGCTTTTTACCAGTTCCTTCGGGTCCATGCCTTTCGCCTCCTTTTTGGTTTCAGTGTAAATTATTTTTGCGAATGATGCAACCGCAACAGAAAATTTTCTTTTCCTCCTGCTATCCTAGGGATACCAGCAAACGGAAAACAAGGAGGTACCAGTATGGAACGCAAAATGAACAAGATCAAGCGCCAGCTCCCCGACAGCGAGGCCAAGGCTCTCTTTGAAAAGGGCCATCACGGCATTCTGGCCGTGAACGGAGACGACGGCTATCCCTACGCAGTCCCCGTAAACTACATCTATCTGAACGAAAAGATCTACATCCACTCCGCCAAAGTCGGCTACAAGATCGACGCCATCAACCGGGACAGCAAGGTTTGCTTCTCCGCCATTCTCAGCTCCGAGATCCTGCCCCAGGAGGTCACCGCTGCTTTTGAGAGCGTCATCGCCACCGGCAAGATCTCCCAGGTGGAGGACGAAGCCGAGCGCCGCCAGGTGATGGAGACCTTCATCTATCGCTTCTGCGAGGGCGCCATCGACACCGGCCTGGACTTCGTGAACAAGACCCTGGACAAGACCGCCGTCCTCCGCATTGACGTGGAGCAGCTCACCGGCAAGGCTTACCGGGGCGGGGCATACTGATAGCAAATTCAGACACATAAAACATCCGGCGCAGGACAACCCTTCTTGTCCTGCGCCGGATATTTTGTGTCAGATATGCAGGATGGCCCGGGCCACCTGGAAATAGATGAGCAGGGTGAGCACGTCCACGATGGTGGAGATGAAGGGGCTTGCCATCACCGCCGGGTCCAGGTGGATCTTCTCCGCCAGCAGGGGGAGCACGCAGCCCACCGTCTTGGCGCACAGCACCGTAAAGACCATGGTAACGCAGATCACCGCCGCCACGGGAACGGTAACGCTGCTGTTGCCCAGAAGCATCCGGTCCACCACCAGAAGCTTTACAAAGTTGCAGGCCGCCAGGGTGACGCCGCACATCACCGCCACCCGGATCTCCTTCCAGATCACCCGGATGGTGTCCACAAACTCCACCTCGCCCAGGGACAGGGCACGGATCACCGCCACCGAGGACTGGGTGCCGCTGTTGCCGCCGGTACCCGTCAGCATGGGGATGAAGGCGGTGAGGACGGTGCAGGCCGCCAGAGAGGTCTCGAAGCTGGTGAGCACCATGCTGGTCAGGGTGGCCGACAGCATCAGGATCAGCAGCCAGGGGACACGGGACTTCCAGGTCTCCAGCACGCCGGTGCGGAGATAGGGCTTGTCCGTAGGGGTCATACCGGCCAGCTTTTCAAAGTCCTCCGTGGTCTCTTCCTGTAAGACGTCGATGGCGTCGTCCACGGTGACGATGCCCACCAGGCGGTTCTCCTGGTCCACAACGGGCATGGCGGCCCAGTCGTACTTGGCCATCATCTGGGCCACGCTCTCCTGGTCCTCCAGGGTGTTCACGGAGATCACGTTGTTCTCCATGACCTCCTCCAGCACGTCGTCATCCTCGCAGAGCAGAAGGGTCCGCAGGGAGATCATGCCGATAAGCTTCCGGTTGTTGTCGGTAACGTAGCAGGTGTAGATGGTTTCCTTGTCCACACCGGTGCGGCGGATGCGCTTGATGGCCTCCTCCGCGGTCATGTCCGGCCGGAGACTGACGTACTCCGTGGTCATGATGCTCCCGGCGCTGTCGTCCGGGTATTTCAGAATTTCGTTGATCATCTTGCGCATTTCCGGGTCTGCCTGCTTCAGAATGCGCTTGACCACGTTGGCGGGCATCTCTTCCACGATGTCCACCGCGTCGTCCACGTACAGCTCGTCGACGACTTCTTTCAGTTCGTTGTCGGAAAAGCCCTGGATCAAGAGCTCCTGGGCCTCCGGCTCCATTTGAACAAAGGTCTCCGCCGCCAGTTCCTTGGGCAAAAGCCGGAACAGCAGCGGCAGCTTGCCTTCGGGCATCTCCTCGAAGATCGCCGCGATATCCGAGGCGTTCATGGTTACGAGGATGTCCCGCAGCGTGGTGTATTTCTTTCCTTCCACCAGGGCCGCCAGAGTTTCCTCCAGGGTGACGACCGCTTTCTCTGCCATTGGCATCTCCTCCCAGCTGTTTTCGTGTCAGGGCGCGTTGACGCGTCCAGTTTCTTTAAGCAGGAAGTAAGACACACCGGTGGCCGATCTATCGCTTTCAGTGGCCGAACGGACGCCGTATCGGCGGCTCGTCCAATGACCGGGAAAATCGGCCCGCCAAGGTGCCGTTACTACCGCCTGCGTCCATGGGTTCCACCTCACTTTGTTCTCAGATTAGGATTCCACATAGAAACCCTTCCTTATTATATGAGTCAAATATTTTTTTGTCAATCGGTTTTCGACGCCATACGGCCCGTCCGGCCCGTTGATTGACATTTATAAACCTCCATGGTATCATAGGTGGGCAAGCACCCACCCCCTGGAAAGGATTCTCTATGAAAAAGACACTCTCCCTGCTGCTGGCGCTGGTTCTGCTGGCCATGCCCTGCACCGCCCTGGCAGCGGCAGGATATTCCGACGTTCCCGCGGACAGCTGGGCGGTCTCCGATGTGCAGGCCGCCAAAACCTACGGCCTCATGGAGGGCACCGCCCCCGGGGTCTTCGGCTACGGCCACACCATTAGCCGGGCCCAGTTCGTCACAGTTCTCTGCCGGATGCTGGGCTGGAACACCAGCACCGGCTCTGACCCCGGCTTTACGGACACCAAGGGCCACTGGGCCGCCGCCTACTTAGCCGCCGCCGCTGAGAACGGGGCCATCGACCAGGGAGGCGCCTTCCGTCCCGACGCCCCCATCACCCGGGAGGACATGGCGGTGATGCTGGTCCGGGCCCTGGGCTACCAGGACATTGCCCAGAAATCCGCCGGGTATGACCTGCCCTTCACCGACGTGACCACCAACCGGGGCTACATCGTGGTAGCCTACGACATCGGCATGACCAAGGGGGTCTCCGGCACCCGCTTTGCCCCCGCCTCCTCCGCCACCCGGGAGCAGGCCGCCGCCATGCTGGTGCGGATGTACGAAAAGTACACCGCAAAAACCAACTGGCTCCACGGATTTTACGCCATTTCCTCCTATTCCCAGATCAGTCTGACCCGGGACATGGACGCCGTCAGCCTGGGTTGGAGCCGGATGACCTACACCAGCAGCACCGGCCCCGCCCTGAACACCACCTCCTCCGGGGGCAACGTCTACGCCATCCCCGCGGGATATGAGGACGCGGTAAACCAGCTCCGGGCCAACGGCTGCCAGCTGAACCTGTCGGTGTTTATGGACAACACCGGGGGCGGGCTCACTGCCCTGCTGAGCAGCGCCGCCAGCCGGGAGACCGCCGCGGACCTGATTGTGGCCGAGGCCACCCGGGTCTATGACAAGCTGGGGACCTCCCCCTACACCGGGGTCACCATCGACTTTGAGGGGCTGGCTGGGTCCGGCAACCGGACCAACTTCGTCCAGTTCCTCACCGTTCTGTCCCAGCGGCTGAAGGCCCAGGGACTGTCCCTGACGGTGACCGTCATGCCCGCCACCGCTGACGGCACCTATTACGACGGCTACGACTACCGGGCCATCGGCCGCCTGGCGGACAAGGTCATCCTCATGGCCCACGACTACCAGCCCGTCTCCCTGGCCGGATTCCTGGGGACCACCTATTACAAGAACGCCGCCCTCACCCCCATCCAGTCGGTGTACTACTCCCTCCGGGCCGCCACAGACCCGGACACCGGGGTGGAGGACGTGTCCAAGCTGGCCCTGGCCATCAGCTGCGCCGCCACCGCCTGGCAGATAGACGGCAGCGGCAAACTGGTGAGCGAGACCCCCACCCATCCCGCCATGTCCACGGTGGCTTCCCGCCTTCAGCAGGGGGCGGTGATGGGCTGGTCGGAGACCTACCGGAACCCCTACCTGACCTACACCACCGAGAGCGGCCAGAACGTCTTTCTCTGGTATGAGGATGGCCGCAGCGTGGGGGAAAAGGTCCGGCTGGCCAAGCTCTTCGGCATCACCTCCGTCTCCCTGTGGCGGCTGGGGACCATCCCCAACCTCACCGACGAGGCCCTTCACTTCAACGTGCTGGACGCCTGCGCCTGACCACACGAAAAAGCACCACCGGGGCGATCTTTTGATCGCCCCGGTGGTGTGCGTATATCCGCGAAAAGGAGTCTAAATAGAAAGAATTCTGCCTGGTCAGGCGCTGGCAAGCGCCGCTCCCAGGGCCCGGCACTTGGCCAGGCCGTCGGCGTCAGGGGCCAGGTTGACGATCAGCGGGTCGGCGCACAGCTGGGCGCCGGCCTTTTTCGTCCGCTCAGCCCAGTCCCGCATCCACTGGCCGTCGCCCCAATCGTAGGAGCCGAACAGGACCACCTTCTTGCCGGAGAGCTGCCCCTCCAGCGCGGTGAAGAAGGGCTCAAAAACGTCTTCCTCCAGGACCTCGTCCCCCATGGAGGGGCAGCCCAGCGCCAGACGGTCATACCGGGCGGCCTGGTCGGCGGTAATGTCGTTTATGTTCACGAGTTTGGCCTGGGAACCGGCTCCCTCCACCACGGCGGCAGCCATGGAAGCGGTGTTGCCCGTGCCGGACCAAAAGATGACTGCAAGTTCGTTCATCGGTCTCAGCCTCCTTGCTGGTAAAAGTCATGGGCCCTTGTCCCTCTGTGCGCATCAGAGAAATTGGTTTCCCACGTTGGTTAGCTCAGGCTAACTAATCTGCCAAGAAAAAGTGCACCTACCCGGTACACAAGTTAGCTTTAGCTAACCACTGACGAAAGTATACCATCCTCTTCCTCCGGTGTCAACCCCTTTTGGTGGTTCCGTCGAAAATCTCTTTCGTTTATTTGTTGAAAAACACCCTGGTTTCCGCCTGATATTTTTGCTATAATGTATAAGTGGCCTGGCATTGCCTTCCCTTGCCAGGCCTTTCCCTATCGTTGAACCGGACCGGAAGGAGGCCCTCTATGGCAGAAGAATACCGCAAAGGCGACTACGTGAGTTATTCCTGCAACGGCGTCTGCCTTGTGGAAGACATCCGGGTGGACGCACCCACCGGCAAAGGCGAACCCAAAACATTTTATATTCTCAAGCCCGTGGCCGACCAGGGCTCCACCATCTTTGTCCCCACCAGCAGCCCCACCCTGCTGGCCAAGATGCAGCGGCTGCCCAGCCGGGGGGAGGTGGACGCGCTGATTCTCTCCACCAGGGAGTCCGCCCTGCCCTGGATTGAGGACCGGAAGGTCCGGGCCGCCAGCTTTCAGGCCATCATCAAGGCCTGCAACCTGCGGGAGCTGCTGGAGCTGGTCAGCTGCATTTACCGGCACCGGGTTGCCCTGAGCGCCAAGGGCAAAAAGCTCACCGCCGCCGACGAGGCCGCCATGCGCCGGGCAGAAGGGCTCATTGAAAACGAGCTGTCCTTCGTCCTCCAGCTCAGCGGCGACCAGGTGGGGGCCTATATCCGGGAGAAGCTGGCGCTGTAACCCGGCGGGAGCAAGCCCCCGCCCTACCCATTTTTATAAAACCAGAGAGGAATCCCATGAACCTTACTGATACGATTACGAATTATTTGATTGACACCTATGATCCCTCCGCCATCATTCTGTATGGCTCCTTTGCGGACGGCAGCGCCAACGAGAACAGCGATTTTGACGCACTGGTCATTGCGGAGCACCAGAAAACCCACGATGCCTCCGTGATCGGCGGCACGGTTCTCGATGTTTTTGTCTACCCTGCCGAGGTGTTCCAGAAGGCCTATGACCCGGAAGACTTTGTTCAGGTCTTTGACGGGAAAATCATCCTGGACAAGACTGGAACCGCCCACCAGCTGCAAGAGCGGGTACTGGATTACATTGCTCAGACGCCCCTGAAAACAGCGGACGAAATCCAGCAGGAGCTGGACTGGTGCGAAAAAATGCTGGCCCGCACCCTGCGGGGGGACGCGGAAGGATACTACCGGTGGCACTGGCTTTTGTGCGACAGCCTGGAAATCTACTTTGACGTGAAAGGCCTGCACTATTACGGCCCCAAAAAAGCCCTCCGCTATGTGGCTCAGACAGACCCGGAAGCCTTCCGCCTCTATTCCCTGGCGCTGAAGGAGCTGAGCAGGGAGCCTCTTTCCGCGTGGGTCCGGTATCTCAGGCAGTTGTCGGACGCTTCATAATTTCAAACCAGACAAAAAATCCTCCGTATGGCCAGAGCCATACGGAGGATTTTTGTTTTACAGATACCGCTTGTTGTGCCGGGATTACTTCATGAGGCCGCAGACCAGCTCGGCGTACCGGGCGGGGTCGGGGATGGGCAGGTCGGCGATGATGAGGGCCTGGTTGTACAGGATCTCCACATAGGCGGCGGCCTTGTCCTTGTCGGTCTCGTAGGCCTCGCACAGGGCCTTGAAGGCGGAGGACTCCGGGTTCAGCTCCAGCACCCGCTGGGCCTTCATGGGGTAGTCCCCTCTCATCTTGTGGAAGTACTTCTCCATCTCCAGGGAGATGGGGCCCTCGGCGGTGAGGCAGACAGAGCCGCTCTGGAGGATGGTGGAGACGCGAACCTTGGACACCTGGTCCTTCAGGGTCTCCTGGGCAAAGTCCAGGACCTCCTTGTGGTCCTTCTCCGCCTGCTCGGCGCTGGCCTTTTCCGCGTCAGTGATGGGCAGGGCGTCGTCGCTGGCCACGGAGATGAAGGGCTTGTCGTTGTAGTTCTCCAGCATCTGCAGCACGATCTCGTCCTCAGAGGCGATCAGGTAGAGGACCTCATAGCCTGCCTTCAGCACGCGCTCGGCCTGGGGCATCTTGGCGGCGTTCTCCACGCTGTCGGCGCAGACGTAGTAGATCTTCTCCTGGGACTCGGGCATCCGCTCGGTGTACTCCTTCAGGGAGGTGAGCTTATTCTCCTTGGAGGACCAGAACAGCAGCAGGTCCTTCACCACGTCCCGGTTGCCGCCGTAGGTGTTCATGAGGGAGTACTTAAACTGCATCCCGAAGGCGGACCAGAACTTCTCGTACTTCTCCCGGTCGTCCTTCATGAGCTTGGTCAGCTCGTTCTTGATCTTCTTCTCGATGTTGTTGGCGATGACCTTCAGCTGGCGGTCGTGCTGGAGCATCTCCCGGGAGATGTTCAGGGACACGTCGGGGGTGTCCACGATGCCCTGGACGAAGCTGAAGTGGTCAGGCAGCAGATCGGGGCACCGGTCCATAATCATGACCCCGGAGGAGTAGAGCTGCAGGCCCTTCTTAAACTCGGTGGTGAAGAAGTTCATGGGCACCTGGCTGGGAATAAACAGCAGGGCCTTATACTCGAAGTTGCCCTCGGCGGCCACGTGGATGGTGAGCAGGGGGTCCTGCCAGTCGCCGAACTTGGACTTGTAGAACTCGTTGTACTCCTCCTGGGTGACCTGGCTCTTGGGCCGCTGCCAGATGGGCACCATGGAGTTGACGGTCTCCCACTCCTTGACCATCTCGTACTCGGGCTTGTAGTCGTCTCCGGCGTCCTCGGGCTTGGGCTTCTGGCGGCTGTGTTCCATCTCCATGCGGATGGGGTAGCGGATGTAGTCGGAGTACTTCTTCACCAGCTGGGACAGGGGGTAGGGACGGATGTACTCGTCATAGTCCTCCTCGTCGCTGTTCTCCTTGATGTGCATGATGACGTCGGTACCCACGGTGTCCTTCTCGCAGGGCTCGATGGTGTAGCCGTCCACGCCCTCGGACTCCCACTTCCAGGCGGTGTCGGCGCCGTAGGCCTTGGAGATAACAGTCACCTTGTCCGCCACCATGAAGGCGGAGTAGAAGCCCACGCCGAACTGGCCGATGATGTCCACCTCGGCGTCGTCGGCGTCCTCGGTCTCCTTCTTGAACTGGAGGGAGCCGCTCTTGGCGATGGTGCCCAGGTTGTTCTCCATCTCCTCCTGGGTCATGCCGATGCCGTTGTCGGACACGGTGAGGGTGCGCTCGTCCTTGTCGGGGGTGACCACGATTTTGAAGTCCTCCCGGTTCAGGCCCACCTTCTCGTCGGTGAGGGCCTTGTAGGCCAGCTTGTCGATGGCGTCGCTGGCGTTGGAAATGATCTCCCGCAGGAAGATCTCCTTATGGGTATAAATGGAATTAATCATCAGATCCATGAGCCGCTGGGACTCTGCTTTAAACTGTTTCTTTTCCATTTTTATTGTAAGCCTCCCAAAAAAGCGAATAGGGTTAGCACTCTTTTTCCTTGAGTGCTAACCCATTATGCTACTGTCCGCAGAAAAATGCAAGACCTTTTTTGAAATTTTTTCACTTTTCGGAGGGAAGTGCTAAAACTTTTGAAATTCAAGAGTTCAAAAAGCAGGAGCGAGGGGACACTCGCTCCTGCTTATGCGATGGTTTTCCCTTTCACGAAAGAAGAGTATTTATATCCCGCTTCCACTGTACCAAGCAGGAAGCTTCTCATAAGAGACTGCCTCAGAAAGGGAAACCCCCTAGGATAGGCTCAGTGCGACCGGGACACAATGAGCCAGACAACCACTACAACCACCTGTACGATCCCTGCCCAGAGAACCATTGGGCGGACAGGCTTTTTCCTGGTGAGAAAAATGATATGTAGTCATAATATGTTTTCAGGGTACTGGTTTCTTAGGGTAATTATAATCCTCCCAAGGATTTTAACGGACAAGCTCGGTTCAAGTCACCCCCCGTATGTTACAGTATCGTGTTTATAGAAGTACTTATAATGGGAACCTGTAAATCCTCCCGTAACAGAAAATGTCACGCTTCCCGATTCACCTACATTAATCGTGCCGCCCAAGCCAGCAGTAATGCTTGTAGTCCCATTATTATAGAAGTCTCCGTTAACTACGTACTCTATCTTATTGTGGTTTCTAAGCCAAACGTTAACCTTGCCATCAAACTGCTTTGATGTACCCCCGTAAGACCTAACTAATTGAACATCATATATTGAATCAATATTTCTGAAATGTCCTCCTTCAGAAGTTTGACAAAAGATTTCAAGATGTGGCTTATAGCTAGTATCCACATTCAAAGTAATAGAGAAAACTCGATAGTATATATCATAGGTCGAGGTCGCACAGGGTGCGGCCACGTTAGGAAATTCATCCAATGCTTCTTGATATGTAATTCCTGCGTTTTCAGCATATCTTTCAACCATTTCTGAAAATGACATGGCATTGCTCACAGTTACATCAGGGTCACTCTCAACATTTGAAAGAGAAATGGATCCATCAGCAACAACAGCATCACCCCCAGCTGCCATGGCTGGTACAACAAAGCACATGATAGTCATCAAAGCAGCTCCAATAATTTTCATATATCGTTTCATTTTGTATTTCTCCTTTTTAGTGCGTTTACAGCTCCCCAAGCAAACAACATCATTCCTCCCAGCCGGAGGGACGGAATCAATTCATAGAAACGCATGGTCTTGTAATTGTCGTCATAGAGGAGTTGGATAATGTCAAAAAACACATCTGGTAAATACGGCGCCCCCATGACAAGAATCAGCCCTACAATCAGAAAAACATATTCGGTATGTTTTATCTTTCTCATGATGTTATCTCGACCCCCCAATAGCTAGAGCAGTTTAATCAACATTAAGATATTGATACGTCACCAGCGGCATGATCTCTGTGCCAGACACAGCGGTTTTCAGGCGGTTCAATCCTGAAGAGCAAAGCTATCCAGCAATGCAGACTCTACCTCTGCGGGAAAGACCCCTTCATAAACCCACAGGTCGTAGAACAAGTCGCCCTTTGGATAGAAGAAGTGCTTCTGGCTGGTTTCCTCCGTCGTGAAGGAGAGGTCCAGCACGCCGTCTCCGCAGCCAAACATGTGGTCCGTCTCAGTGTCCCCGGCTGCCTGGAGCAGGAGCTGGTCCAGGTCCTTTTCTATCGCTTCGTTGTACTCCACGGTCCACGCCTGGATCAGGGCATCCGCGTCGGGAAAGTCTACGGTCATAACTCCGCCGGCGGGTTCTCCTTCATAAAGCAGAGCGAGGGTGCCATCCGCCTGCTTCTCCGCCGTGACGGACGAGGGAAGGGAGAGGGTGTAGGCCCCCATGTCCAGGGTCTCCGGCTCCTGGGGTTCCGTCTGGGTGGTCTGCCCGCCGCAGGCGGACAGGGTCAGCAGGGCAAAAAGCAGCGCCAGGGTCAGCGCGCTCCGGCGTTTCCAGAAGATTCGTTTCATGGTCTGTTCTCCTTTCTTTCGCAGCGGTGTGTCTGTGTGGGTAGGGCGGGGGCTTGCTCCCGCCGGGAACCGGTTGGTTCACCGCCCCGCTGGCGGGCGAACACAGTTCGCCCCTACGGGGGTGTTGGGTTTCCTGTCCGTCACAAGTCACGGAACGTCCTCTGGTTCGTGGTTTTGGCGGTTTCTTTCACCGGCCAGGGCAATCACCAGGGCAATCCCAATCAGAACGGCGGAAACCAAGCGCATCGGTTCCGGCGAGTCAGAAGCCAGCCACGAAAGCCTGATTCCACAAAGCTCAAGGATGACCAGGGCCCCATAGACCCCGTCCCAGATGAGCAGCAGCAAAAGAAGTTTTCTAAGCTTCGTCATGTTCATCCACACCTGACAGGTCCCTCACGGCCGCAGCTTCTTGACGGACAGATACCCTTCCATCACGAGCATCCCGGCGGCAAGGGCCGTGAAGATCATCCTCAGAATCCCGCCGACTTCACTTCCATAGCTGGGCACAAACCGCACGGCCAGCCACACCCCGACCGCTATCAGCACGCAGACCCCGGTGCACCAGGAAGCCCGCCGGGCCCCTCGCAGGGAAAAGCGAGTCCACGCGCCGAAGGCAGCCGGCAGGATCAGCAGGAAGGCATACAGAATCACCGTCAGCAGCATAAAACCCATCCTTTCTGATGCGAAATCGTGCGTTTACAGGGGCAGTCCAGTCCGGTCCAAGGTTTTTCTTCTCTGCGCAAAACGCACAATTTTCGTTTCCATTTTCCCGTCCTTTTGTATATTCAGATCGTAACACACCCTCGATATTTTGTCAATACAAGAAATTATTCTTTAAAAAACATTCTTGTTTCCTCTGACTGCTCGTGGTATAGTAAAAGCACGAAACCGGGCAGAAAAGGTGGGAACACCAGTGAAGCACAGCGAAGACCCGACCCTCCGCCGGGCCGGCGGGTTGGAGGACAACCTGAAAAAAGCCCTCACCGAGCTGCTGATCCTCTTTCTCTTTTCCCAGGAGGAGCACTACATCGGGGAGCTGGCGGACATTTTAAAGGCCCGCAGCCATGGGGTCCTCTCCATCGTCTTTCCCTACGCGGCCATCTACCGCATCACCCAGGCGGGGTACCTGACCGAAACCAAAAAGAAAACCGCCCCGGACGGGCGGCTGCGGCAGTATTATCAGATCACCGAGGAAGGGCGGGCCCATCTTCAGGATATGCTGGAGACCTACCGTCTCTTCTTCCAAGGGGTCAACGACATTTTGTCGGGAGGTGACGCGCCATGAGCAACCCTAATATTCGCCGCTATGAGCGGGAGCTGACAGGGAATCTCCGGGGAGCGCGCCTGCGGAAGCGGGTCTCGGCGGCCTTCGCCCAGTCCCTGGCCCCTTTGCTGGAGGATATCCCCGACCCCAGCTTTGAGGACCTGGTGGAAGCATTCGGTCCACCGGAGCTCTTTGCCCAGTCCCTGCTGCAAACCATAGAACTCCCCCAACCGGTTCCCCTGTGGAAGAAGCTGACCCTTGGCGTCTGCGCGGTTCTGGTGGTGTGCGCGGTGGGGTTCGGCGCGTTTTCCCTGTGGAACGTGCCGGAGACGGATACTTTCTTCCCCGATGCCGCACGGTACACGGAAGCAATCTTACAGGAGAACTATTGCTTTGCTGCAAACGAGACTTTCTCTTACGGCGATGTTGACTGGGAGCAGCCCCGGGAAATGGCAGCTTACCTGATCATACTGGAAAACACCGGCGCAGCACGCACCAACATTGTTGTCCGATATAGCGAGTACCAGCCGCCCCACACCTTTGTGGTTCCCGCCGGGGAAACCCGGGTTTTTGTGGTCAATGACCCCCGCCTTGGCCCCCATTCCGTCGCCTTCGACACCCCCGACGGTACCCTCTCCGGCACTGTACGGGTGCTGCTGTCGGACACACCCATTGTATGAAAAACCCCGGCGCTCCTGTGTG
>JAEDJB010000140.1 GCA_016296565.1 Oscillospiraceae bacterium | reverse complement strand
CGGCGGGAGCAAGCCCCCGCCCTACGCAAATCCTGCCAGGTTTCGTGTAGGGGCGGCAACGCACTTTCCTGGCTTGTAATCCCACCGAAGGTATGATATATAATAGGAATAGGACAATCTCCGGAGGCGAACCCTCCGGAGAACCCCAAGCAGCCAGGGGAGAATACACAGTATGCCCTCCTCTGGAATCTTTCGGAGGAGGTTTTTGTATGAAAAAACGCATCTCGCACCTGCTTCTGGCCCTGGTCCTGTGCGTGGGACTGGTAACCCCAGCCTACGCGGACTATTACATTGAGTACCCCCATTTGGAGATCGGTCAGAACTTCGCCACAACCTTTGCCCCTGAGGACAACCCCGCTCTGAGCAAAAACGTCAGCGGCCAGGGCTGGAGCTGGAACGCCGCCACCTACACCCTGACCCTTGACAATGTCAACCAGCCCACGCTGTCTCTGAGCATCGTGGACCCCACCAGGCCTGTGACCATTGTGGTCAAGGGGAACAACACCATGTACGGACTCTCGGAAGGGATGATTCTCAGCACAAAGGATGTGACCACCACCCTCACCGGCAGCGGTACGCTGAACCTGACCGGCTGGGGCGGTGTGGATGCGGTGGACGGCCCCACCGTGATCTCCGCCGGGTCCTTCCGCCTTGACACCCTGAAGTCCGGGAGCGTTACGATTTACTATCCCATTTCTTACGGCAGCTACGACGTACAGGGCGGCTACCTCATCCTGGACACCAGGGAGTACTACAAGGAGAATGCCTCCAAGGATGAAGATTACAAGCAGTTTGACTCCGCGGTCAGCGGCTATACCAGCAGTATGCCGGAAACGATCTTCCAGGGCTGCACGCTGACGGACGAAAACGGAGCCGCCGTCACCATGGAAAAGCGTCCCGTCATCTTCTCCTCGGGGAACGTATTCGGGTATAAAATGGTGGCCGTAAAGGCGGACGGTTCCTGCGCCACCTATGTGAAAGTCAGAGCCCCCGGCTCCACGCCCTTCTCTGACGTTAAGGCCGACGACTACTTCGCCGCCCCCGTCATGTGGGCCGTGGACAAAGGCATCACCAACGGCACCAGCGACACCACCTTCTCCCCGTACTCCACCTGCACCCGCGGGCAGATCATCACCTTCCTGTGGCGCGCCGCCGGTTCTCCCGAGCCGAAGAACCTTTCCGCTTTCACCGACGTGAATCCTGACCTCTATTACGGGAAGGCCGCCGCCTGGGCCAAGGAAAACGGCATGGCCAGCGGCAGCACCTTCTCCCCCGACGCTCCCTGCACCCGTGAGATGGCCGTCGAGTTCATGTGGAAGCTGGCCGGAAGTCCCAGCGCCCCGGCTGCCAGCTTTACCGATGTGTCCTCTGGCGCTGTCAACTGGGCGGTGGAAAAAGGCGTCACCAACGGCACCAGCGACACTACCTTCTCCCCGAACTCCACCTGCACCCGCGGGCAGATTGTGACCTTCCTGTACCGCGGCTTTGCCAACTGAGCTTCCTGCAACATCCCTTGACTGCAAACGTGCGCTTCTAACCGGAGACAAGCCCCGCTGCGGCCCTCTGGACAAAACACAGCCCGGACATCCAAATGTCCGGGCTGTTTTGCGTCGTATTCAGCTGTTTGTCTCAGCTTGCTGCTTCTTTGATCTCTTCCGGTTTCTTTCGGTCGGGGAGCTGGGCCAGGATGATGGCGGCGAACATGAGCACGCAGCCCAGGACCTCCCGGCCGGACATATTCTGGTGGAGGATCACCCAACCGGCCAGGGCGGAGATCACCGACTCCAGGCTCAGCACCAGGCTGGCGATGGTGGGGTTGACCCCCTTCTGGCCGATGATCTGGAGGGTGTAGGCCACCCCGGAGGACAGCACGCCGGCGTAGAGGATGGGCATCCAGGAGATGGCCACCGCGTGGGGATCGGGGGTTCCCTCCAGGATCAGCATCAGGACGCCGGACAGGATGCCCGCCACAAAAAACTGGATGCAGGACATCTTCACCCCGTCCACCTTGGGGCTGAAATAGTCGATGACCATAATGTGAACGGAGAAGGCGAAGGCGCACAGGAGAACCAGAAAGTCTCCCAGCTCCAGCTTCAGGGAGCCGCTCATGCACAGCAGGTACAGGCCCAGAATGGCCACCACCACGCTGATCCACAGCTTCACGCCCACCTTTTTGCGGAAGAAGAGGCCCAGGATGGGGACGATCACAATGTACAGGGCGGTGATGAACCCCGCCTTGCCCACGGTGGTGTACTGAATGCCCACCTGCTGCAGGGAGGAGGCTACGCCCAGGGCTGCGCCGCAGGACAGGCCACCCAGCAGGAGGGTTTTCCGGTTGGCCTTTTCCTCCTGGCGGCGCTGGGGGGTCTTGAACCGGTCAAAGACCAGCACCACCGGGATGAGGGCCACGCCGCCCACCAGGGAGCGGGCGGCGTTGAAGGTGAAGGGACCGATGTGGTCCATGCCCACCGACTGGGCCACAAAGGCGGTGCCCCAGATAAAGGCGGTCAGAAACAGAATGAACAGGTTCTTCGGGGGAAGGTTTTTCATAGGGGTTGTCTCTCTCTTTAC
Source organism: Oscillospiraceae bacterium (assembly GCA_016296565.1). Lineage (GTDB taxonomy): Bacteria > Bacillota > Clostridia > Oscillospirales > Oscillospiraceae > Evtepia. The sequence continues at coordinate 2,171 of JAEDJB010000140.1, read as the reverse complement.
TTCTTGGGAATGATGGCGTCCTGGCTTTTATAAATGTGGTTGGCGGGAATGGTCCCCCGGACGCTGGAGGTGGGGTAGACATTGCTGTGGGGGCCGATGACGGTGCCCGGGTTCAGGACGCTGTTGCAGCCCACTTCCACATAGTCCCCCAGAATGGCCCCCACCTTTTTCCGCTGGGTGGGCATGGCCTCGGCCCCCTCGTGGATCACCACGAGAGTCTTGTCGCTCTTCACGTTGGAGGTGATGGAGCCCGCCCCCATGTGGGCGTGGCTGCCCAGGACAGAGTCCCCCACATAGTTATAGTGGGGAGTCTGGACATAGTCGAAGAGGACCACGTTTTTCAGCTCCACCGAGTTTCCCACCACGGCCTTCTTGCCCACGATGGCGCTGCCCCGGATGAAGGCGCAGTGGCGGATCTCCGCCCCGTGGTCAATGATGCAGGGGCCGCCAATGTAGGCAGAGGGAAACACCTTGGCGTCCTTGGCGATCCACACGTCCTCGGCGGGGTGGTCAAACTCCTCCGCCGGGAGGGTGGCTCCCAGCTGGAGGATGAAATCGCTGAGCTCCCCCAGCACCTGCCAGGGGTAGGTCTTGCCCTGGAAGAGAGGGGCGGCGATGGTGTCGTTCAAATCAAACAGGTCGGAGATGGTCATCATGCCTTGGGTCCCTCCACCGCCAGGCCACGCTGGCGCATCACGTCGATCACTGCGTCCACGTGCTCCTCGCACATCTCGTGGGTGGGGGCCTCCACCATCACCCGCAGGACGGGTTCGGTGCCGCTCTTCCGCAGGAGGATGCGGCCCTGGTCCCCCAGCTTCTCCGCCACGTCCCGCACGGCGTTCTGCACGGCGAAGTCGTTGAGGGCCCGGTCCTTGTCCTGGACCCGGACGTTTTTCAGCACCTGGGGATAGATGGTCAGGTTCTGGGTCAGCTTGGAGAGGGGCATCTTCTTCCCCAGCACCGCCTGCATAATCTTGATGGCGGTGAGAATGCCGTCGCCGGTGTTGGCGTACTTGCCGAAGATGATGTGGCCGGACTGCTCGCCGCCGATCAGGTGGCCGTTGGCCCGCATGTTCTCGTAGACGTACTTGTCGCCCACGTCGGTCTTTTCGTACTGGATGCCCGCCGCGTCAAAGGCCTTGTACAGGCCGAAGTTGGACATGATGGTGGTGACCACGGTGTTGTTGGCCAGCTTATCCCGCTCCTTCATGTAGCAGCCGTAGATGTAGAGGATGCCGTCCCCGTCCACCAGGTTGCCCTTCTCGTCCACGGCCAGGCAGCGGTCGGCGTCCCCGTCGAAGGCAAAGCCGATGTCCATGTGGTTGTCCTTCACATACTGCTGGAGCTGCTCAATGTGGGTGGAGCCGCAGCCGTCGTTGATGTTCACCCCGTTGGGGGTGTTGCTGAGGGCGTAGGTCTCCGCCCCCAGGGCCTCAAACACGTTCTTGGCGATCATCCAGGCGCTGCCGTTGGCGCAGTCCAGGGCCACCTTCATGTCCTTGTAGGAGTGGGTGGCCAGGCTGATGAGGTAGCCGATGTACCGGTTCCGGCCGGAGGCGTAGTCGATCACCCGGCCGATGTTCTCCCCGGTGGCGTAGGGCAGGTCCTGGTTGCTGTCCAGATAGCGCTCGATCTCGTCGATAACCTCCTGCTCCATCTTCTCCCCGTGGCGGTTGATGAGCTTCAGGCCGTTGTCGTGGTAGGGGTTGTGGCTGGCGGAGATCATGATTCCGCAGTCAAACTCATCGGTTTTTGCAATATAGGACACGCTGGGGGTGGTGGTCACATGCATCAGGCAGACGTCAGCGCCGGAGGCGGTGATGCCGGCGGACAGGGCGCACTCGAACATGTAGCTGGACCGGCGGGTGTCCTTGCCGATCACAATCTGGGCCTTCCGGTCCCGGCCGTAATACCAGCCCAGGAAGCGGCCCACCCGAAAGGCGTGGTCAACGGTTAAATTTACATTGGCTTCTCCGCGAAAGCCATCGGTACCAAAATATTTTGACATCGTCATCACTCCATTATCATCAGAGATTGTATCATCAGGAAATGGCTAGCATAATATTATACATCCATTTTCCGGGATCTGTCAAATAAAGTACGCGTCCTGTTTACTCTTTGGCCAAGAATTCCTGTCGGAAACCGCCAGGAGCAGGTCCCCCACCCCGGGC
>JAEDJB010000139.1 GCA_016296565.1 Oscillospiraceae bacterium | reverse complement strand
AGCACATCTTGCTTTCTTTGACAAGTTTACAAATATACGGATATGCCAGTATCCTTGGATTCCATAAAATTTTCCTTGGTCCCTATTGACAGACAGTAATCTCGGTGATATGATTTTGATATCAAATAAATCGCAAGGAGGTTTTCCTATGACCGAGCGTGTGTTATCCACCAAGAAAAACGGCATGGCCGTTCTGCTGCTGTCCATCCTGCTCTACATTCTGGCAGTTGTGGGCACCATTCTCTTCGCCGGGTACGGCTTGTTTATTCCCATGGCTCTGTGCATCGTCTACCTGTGCGTGGGCTGGCTCTTCTGGCCGGGCCTGAAGGTCCTGGGACCCCAGGAGGCTCTGGTCCTCACCCTCTTCGGCAAGTACATCGGCACCCTGAAAGGGGAAGGCTTCTACTTTGTGAATCCCTTCTGCGTGGCCGTGAACCCCGCCGCCAAGACCAAGCTCAGCCAAAGCGGGGACGTGGACGGAAGCGCCAATGGAGCCAAGAACCTGGGCGCGCTTCTCAGCGGCAGCGGCGCCAGCAAGGAGCCGGCGAGCAAGAAGCTCTCCCTGAAAATCATGACCTTAAACAACAGCCGGCAGAAGATCAACGACTGCCTGGGCAACCCCGTGGAGATCGGCATTGCCGTCACCTGGCGGGTGGTGGACACCGCCAAGGCGGTGTTTGACGTGGACAACTACAAGGAGTTCCTCTCCCTCCAGTGCGACAGCGCCCTGCGGAACATCGTCCGCCTGTATCCCTACGACGTGGCCCCCGGGGTGGACACCACCGGGGACGGCCAGGCCGATGAGGGCAGCCTGCGCGGCTCCAGCGAGGTGGTGGCCGCCCGCATCCGGGACGAGATCCAGTCCAAGGTCCGCCAGGCGGGTCTGGAAATTCTGGAGGCCCGGATCACCTATCTGGCCTACGCCTCGGAAATCGCCGCCGTGATGCTCCAGCGGCAGCAGGCCTCCGCCATCATCGACGCCCGGAAGATGATCGTGGAAGGGGCCGTGGGCACCGTGGAGATGGCCCTGGACCGGCTGAACCAGAGCGGCATGGTGGAGCTGGACGAGGAACGGAAAGCGGCCATGGTGTCCAACCTGCTGGTGGTTCTGTGCGGCAGCCACGACGCCCAGCCTGTGGTGAACACCGGCAGCCTCTACTGATCCATGGCGGAAAAGAAAGACAGCAAAAAGCAAATCCCGCTGCGCCTTTCCCCCAAGCTGTACGCTGCCATCGCCGCCTGGGCGGAGGACGATTTCCGCTCGGTGAACGGTCAGATCGAGTATCTGCTCACCGAGTGCGTCCGCCAGCGGAAGAAGAACGGGAAGTACGTCTCCGACGAGATCGACGTGCCGCCGGAGCTGGACATCGAATGAACAACACACAGAAAGGGGTATCTTTATGATCGTAGTGAACACAGACTATATCTCCGGCAAGGAGCTGGAAATGCTGGGCCTGGTGAAGGGAAGCACCATCCAGACCAAGAACATCGGCCGGGACATCACCCAGGGCTTTAAAACCCTGGTGGGCGGCGAGCTGGGCGCTTACACCCAGATGATGAACGACGCCCGGGAGCTGGCCGCCCAGCGGATGGAAGAGGGCGCCATCCGCCTGGGGGCAGACGCCGTGGTGAACGTCCGCTTCGCCACCTCCGCCATCATGCAGGGCGCCGCCGAGGTGATGGCCTACGGCACGGCAGTGAAGTTTAAGTAATCCCTCACCGCTTTTTCGCGCAGGCAATGGCCAGGGCGCCCTCCCCCACATGGCAGCAGATGCTCAGAGGGAGGACCCCCTGCTCCACCTGCCAGTCCGGGAAACAGGCCCGCACCTGCTCCAGCCACTGATCCCCCGGGGCCTTGTCCCCGGAGTAGACGGCGAACAGGGCGGGCTTCTCCCCGGCAAAGCGGGTTTCCAGGTCGTTCTTCATGGCCTTGAGCATGGCGGCCTCGGCCTGGCGCATCCCCCGGACCTTCTTGAAGGCGTCCAGCTTGTCCCCCTGAATCTGGAGGACGGGCTTGATGTTCAGCACCGAGGCCATGGCCGCTCCCGCGGCGGTGACCCGGCCGCTTTTTTTCAGGTATTCCAGGGTGTTCACCGCGATGTAAATGCTGCTCTCCAGGCTCTCCCCCTCCAGGATATCCCGGACCTCTTCCGCGGTTTTGCCCTGCTCCAGCAGGACCTGGGCGTTGCGGATGGACTGGAGAAGGGTCACGGAGATCCGGTGGTCATCCACCACAAAAACCCGGCCGGCGTACTCCTGGGCCAGGGCCTTGGCCGTCTGGCAGGAGCCGCTGAGCCCCGAGGACATGGGGAAGTGCAGCACCGCGTCGTTGTCCTTTAACAAAGTGTCCCACAGCTCCAGGATATCCTCCGGGGCCGGCTGGGAGGTGGACACCTCCGCCCCGTTCCGAAGCGCCTGGAAAAACTCCTCCGGGGTGCAGTCCCGCCCCTCCAGGCAGAGTTTCCCGTCCACCAGAAAGGGCATGTGGATCAGGGAGATCCCCATGGCTTCCGCCTGCTGGGGGGAGATCCCGCTGTTGGTGTCGGTTACAATCGCTGTTCTATACACAATGGTCTCTCCTATTTTTCTAAGGTTTAAAAACAGAACTGAGTTCTAATTTTAATCTACTATAGCACAAGTTTCCCCCGGCTGGCAAGCAAACTCTGCCGCCGGGGCCGTCCTGTTTTCCCCTCGGAGGTGTTTTTATGGCCCGCGCCCAATACCAGCGCTCCCAGGAGACCCAGCGCAAGCTCATCGACGCAGTGATCCGGCTGGCCCGGGAGAAAAACTACGAAGCTGTCACAGTGAAAGAGATCTGCGCCGCCGCCGGGGTGTCCACCGGGTCCTTCTACCACCAGTTCGGCTCCAAGGACGACCTGGTGCTGGCCACCTACCAGAAGGTGGACTGGCTGCTCACCGAGTCCTTTCTCCAGAGCTGCCGGGATCTGCCCCCCGCCCAGGCCCTGGACCGGCTGCTGCGGCGGTATGTGTCCTTTGTCCGGGACGACATTGGACTGGTGCTGGCCCAGTATTACCGGGTGCGGCTGAACCACTTCGGCCCGGATGTGGAGCTGGACACCGACCGCCCCTACTTCCGGGAGGTGCGGCGCATCCTGGAGGAGGCCGCCGACCAGGGGCTGCTGCTGTCCCCGCTGGCTCCCGTGCCTCTCACAGAGCTGCTCCTGTGCCTCATCCGGGGGCTGTTCGTGGACTGGCTCATCCAGTCCGGGCGGTACGACCTGATGGAGCGGTATGAAGCCCAAATTCTCCCCCTGCTGGGGACCATGGTTTCCGACAGGGTCCAATAACCCGCAAGGAGGTCTTTTCTATGGACCAGTTTCAGTTTTTCCAGAATCCCCCCTCCCCGCCGGACCCTCAGGCTTTGGCGCTGGTCTCCCCGGCGGCCACGGCAGGGGCTCACGCCTTTCATTCGGCCATCCCGGGCTATGCTCCCACCCCCCTGGTCTCCCTGCCGGCCCAGGCCAAAGCCCTGGGGATCGGCCAGCTGTGGGTAAAGGACGAGTCCAAACGCTTCGGGCTCAACGCCTTCAAGGGGCTGGGCGGGAGCTACGCCATCGCGGAATACCTGTGCGGCAGGCTGGGCATTCCCGTGGATGAACAGGCCTTCGCCGCCCTCACTTCCCCGTCAGCCAAGGAAAAGCTGGGGGAGATTACCTTTGTCACCGCCACCGACGGCAACCACGGCCGGGGGGTGGCCTGGGCCGCCCGGGTCTTTGGCCACAAATCGGTGGTGTATATGCCCAAGGGCAGCGCCCGGGAGCGGCTGGAAAACATCCGCGCCCAGGGGGCACAGGCGGAGATCACCGATCTCAACTACGACGACGCGGTTCGCCTGGCCGCCCGCATGGCAGAGGAACAGGGCTGGGTGCTCATCCAGGACACCGCCTGGGAGGGGTACGAGGCCATCCCCACCCACATCATGCAGGGGTACACCACCCTGGCCTGGGAGATCGGCCAGGCCCTGGACCAGCCCCCCACCCACCTTTTCTTACAAGCTGGAGTTGGGAGCGTAGCCGGGGCGGTGGCCGGGTACTTTGCCGGGCTGTGGGGAGACCGCCGGCCGGTCACCCTGGTGGCAGAGCCCGACCAGGCTGACTGTCTCTTCCGCACCGCCCGGGCAGACGACGGGCAGCTCCACTTCGTCACTGGGGATATGAACAGCATGATGGCCGGTCTGTGCTGCGGGGAGCCCTGCACCCTCAGCTGGCCCATTCTGAAGCACACCGTAAGCTGCTTCGTCTCCTGCGGGGACGGCTATGCCGCCCGGGGGATGCGCCTGCTGGGGCGGCCTTTGGAAGATGACCCGGCAGTGATCTCCGGGGAGTCCGGGGCGGTCACCGCCGGGGTGCTGGCAGGGATCTGCAGGTCGCCCCGGCTGGCTTCCCTCCGGCAGGCACTGGGGCTGAACGAAGATTCCCGGGTCCTCCTCATCAGCACCGAGGGGGACACGGACCAGGAGAATTACCGGAGAATTTTGGAGAACGTTTAACCCATCTGCCGCGCTGGCGGCGGGAGCAAGCCCCCGCCCTACAGGGGCACAAAAAAGGATGCGCCGCGGCGCATCCTTTTTTCAAAACAGCTTGATGATCCACAGAATCAGCCCGTAGACCACGCTGGCGGAGATGCCGTAGACCAGCACCGGACCGGCCACGGTAAAGAGCTTCACCGCCGTGCCGGTGACCAGCCCTTCCTGCTTAAACTCCATAGCCGGGGACACCATGGCGTTGGCAAAGCCGGTGATGG
>JAEDJB010000011.1 GCA_016296565.1 Oscillospiraceae bacterium | reverse complement strand
ACCCACCCACGCCCTTGGCTCTCCCTCTGGGAGAGCTGGCAGCGCGAAGCGCTGAGGATATCTCCCTGTCACGCAGAAAAAAAGCGCGCCCACCGGCTGGGCGCGCATAACGTGGTCAGGTACCCTTTGGGGGCAGTCCTGCACCAATGCCTCCCCTTTAGAGGGGAGGGGGACCGCGAAGCGGTGGAGAGGTGTCGCCTGGGAGAAGTTGTCGGGAACGGCACGACGGGACCAGAGGGGATTTTATCCGTCGCTCTGCCTCGTCAGCGCACCCGTAGAGATATTCCCAGGGGATCACCTCTCAGTCAGCTTCGCTGACAGCTCCCCTCTCCAGGGGAGCCTTTGTCCTCGGGCTGTCATTGCCGGTGGATGCTCTCCTCCTCCGGGGTGGTGCCGGCGGTGTCGGCGTTTTTGGAGAAGGCGAACTTCTGCTTGGCGTACAGGCCGCTGTAGCCGGAAACCAGGAAGCTGGCGGCCACCGCCACCAGAAAGCCCCCGGCGTTGTAGAAAAAGAACACCTCAAAGCCCAGCACCAGGGCGGTGAGGGGGCAGTTGGTCACCCCGCAGAACAGGGCGATCATTCCGATGGCCGCGGCGTAGGGGGCGGGCAGGCCCAGCAGGGGCCCCACCACGCAGCCGAAGGAGGCCCCGATGGCAAAGGATGGCACGATCTCGCCCCCCTTGTACCCCGCCCCCAGGGTGAGGGCGGTGAAGAGCAGCTTCAGAACAAAATCCCAGGGCTGGCTCTCCCCCAGGCCGATGGCCTGGTCGATGATGGCCTGGCCGCTGCCCAGGTAGTACTTGGTGTCCAGCGCCAGGGTCAGGACCACCACCGCCGCTCCCCCGGCCATCACCCGCAGATAGGGGTTGGGGAGCAGCCGCTCCAGCCCGTCCCGGGCCCCGGAGAAAGCATAGCACACCACAATGCTCAAAAGGCCGCAGGCAATGGCCAGCACCAGCACCCGGCCGTAAAAGAGCAGGTCGGGGGTGGAGGAGGAGATGTAATAGGTCACCGCCCGCTCCCCCAGGCGGCGGGCCACCTGCCCGGCGGTGATGGAGGAGACCACGCAGGGAAACAGCGCCCCCAGGGGGAGCATGCCCACGCAGGAGATTTCCAGGGCGAAGATCACCGCGGCAATCTGGCTGCCGAACACGGCAGAGAATCCGGCGCTCATACCGCACATGATGGCCAGGTCCTCAAACTCGTCCCCGATCCGCAGCCGCTTGCGCACCAGCTCCGCCAGGGAGCCGCCCAGCTGGAGGGCCGCACCCTCCCGGCCGGCGGAGCCCCCGAAGAAGTGGGTCAGCACCGTGGCGGCGAAAATCACCGGGGCCAGCAGGCGGGACACCGGCTGCTCTCCCCGGGCCGCCTGGACGATGATGTCCGTGCCCCCGGCGGTTTTGATGCCCCCCCGGCGGTACATCCACACCACCGGCAGCCCCGCCAGGGGCAGCAGGAAGATGGCCCAGCTGGTGCCCTCCCGGACCAGGGTGGCCACCTCCAGCAGCCGGGCGAACACGCCCCCGCACAGGCCCACCACCAGGCCCACAATCAGCCCGAAGAGCAGGCCCCGGCCGTTGACCCGCAGGCTCTCTCCGCTGAACACCATCTCCGTGCGGACGCTGCGGAGAAACTGCCGGACCCGCCCGGTCCGGCGCCCCTTTTCCCCTTGTCTTTCTGTCATAGGTCACCCCTGCCGTCTCTGCAAATTTCTCTCTCGTTTGATATAATCATATCATATTCCGCCGGGTTTGCAATCCGAAAAGCCCCGCCATCCCTTTTAACTTAACGTGTTGGTTTAGGTCTAAGTAAAAACTCTTCGTTAAAATAACGAAAAAGGCTCCATCCTTTCGGGTGGAGCCTTTTCCACTTCAAAAAGGTATCCCCATCATTACAGTAAAAAATACAAAAGCTACAATGACGCAAATCCATACAAACCAAGATTTCTTCAAGCCAGTTTCTTTTCCAAGGATATACGGTATGTGCTTTGGTGACAGCGAAAGCACATGGAACATTCCCCCAAGAATTAGAAAAAATCCGGTTTCACCTAGCATGGCAAATACCCCAGCATCTCCCATTGTTCCTAATGTGGCTATAACACCAAACCCTGTCATCACAAAGAAGAAAATAGCAAATGCCCTCATTACCTTACGATATTTGCGTTTACATTTATGTATTGGTGTATTTGAGACATTTTCTTGTTTTATGTGCGGCTGAATATCGGCACCTTCCTCAGTATCAATATAATCGTTAACTATTTCTTCATCAACCGCGTTATTAGCATCGGTTTCTGCAATATTTTTGGTCTCTCTATCAACCATGTTATTGGGGGTCATCCCAAATTCTTCAAGTCCTCCCACATTATCAATTAATTCCTGCAGTTTGGCTCTGTCCCAAAGAAGCACTTTTGTAGCTTCGGCTAAGGCAACTGCTCCAGGAGTGAAGGTTGAGTTTGTCATAACCACGCCGACATGGCATTTGTAAAATTCGCAACCGGCCTTTACTTCTTGCACAGGGGTATTACTCAGGTGGGTAGCATAGTTTTTGCACTGAATGGCATAGCGAATACCCTCTTTGCTGGCAAGTACGTCTACACCTTGATCGCCAGAACCACGGGTAACCTCAATATTAGTGTATCCATTCTTTCGAAGTAATTCGGCACAGAAATGTTCAAACTCATGTCCTTCCATATGGTCAATGGATGCCACATTGTCGAGAGCTGTCACACATGAAACTGTGTCGCGCTGAGCACGCCCACGGGCATGGGGTCTGTCATTCATTATTTGCGAAGACACAGGAATATTCTTGCTTATAACTCCATCAAAAGCGGCTTTTACGAGATGCGGTGCATCGAGTTCCAATTTATAAATGCTTCGCCCGCTTTGAATTGTGATACCATTACCAGTATATAGCAGTATATAGAAATGAAGAAATCTTGATATTCTGTAAATCAAAGCCTTTTTCATCACCAATAAACACTACTCGTTTTGTTGTAATAACTAACTCACCAAAGAAATAGTCGTTTTTCACGATTTCAGCATCTGTATGATATACAGCAGTTTCTCCAGCAGACAGAACAATAGGAACGCTTGTGGCAGGTAAACACGGCAATTGTGTTCCAGCTTCAAGTCCTCGGATTTGTTCTTCACTTAGATGTATTCCATCATATCCGTTGTGCCTGTTTATCCAACGATCATATTCTGCTTCGGCTTCTTTCTCTGCTCGGCGATTATCTATTGCACCTTTGATTATTTGTCCAATTCCAATAATAATGCCAATCACAAAGGCCCCTATCAATAAAGCCATAATATTCCCCCATCCTGTGGTGCTGAGGGTAGTATATCACAATAAATATCCGTTAGAAAGGGCCTTCTGCCTGTTTCTTTTTAATGCTATTTTGGCACCGTTTTGGTAAAAATGCTGGAATTGAACTCACCAACATTTTAAGTTAAAAGGGACTCCCCGCCCGGCGGCCTTGTCAGAATTGTGCAATCTATGGTATCATGGGGGTTACTGTATGAACCCAACGGAAAGAGGTGAGCCGCCGTGCAGATCGGATCGGTACACATTGACCCGCCCCTGGTCCTGGCCCCCATGGCGGGGGTGACGGACATCGCCTTCCGGCACATCTGCCGGGAGCTGGGCGCGGCCTACACCCTCACGGAGATGGTCAGCGCCAAGGCCCTGTGCTACCAGGACAAAAAGACCATTCCCCTGCTCCGGCTGGAGGAGGGGGAGCACCCCGCCGGGGTCCAGATTTTCGGCAGCGACCCGGCCTGCATGGAGCAGGCCGCCGGGCTGGCTCTGGAGGCCTCCGGGGCGGACATTCTGGACATCAACATGGGCTGCCCCGTGCCCAAGGTGGCCAACAACGGGGACGGCTCCGGCCTGCTCCGGGACCCGGACAAGGCCTGCCGGGTGGCGGAGGCCGCCATCCGGGGGGCCGGAGGCAAGCCCGTCACCGTGAAAATGCGCCTGGGCTGGGACAAGGGCAGCATCGTCTGCCTGGAGCTGGCCAGGGAGCTGGAAAAGCTGGGGGTGGCCGCCATCACCCTCCACGGCCGGACCAAGGTGCAGATGTACGGGGGCACTGCCAACTGGGACTACATCCGGGAGATGAAGAACGCCCTGTCCATCCCGGTGATCGCCAACGGGGACGTGTTCTCCGGTCAGGACGCCGCCCGCATCCTCCGGTACACCGGGGCCGACGGGGTGATGATCGCCCGGGGGGTGTTCGGAAACCCCTGGATCTTCCAGCAGGCCAAGGCCGCCCTGGCGGGAGAGGAGATCCCTCCCCTGCCCCCTCTGGCCCAGCGGTGCGACACCGCCGTGCGGCAGTTTGAGCTGGCCGCCCAATACAAGAGCGAAAAAATCGCCTGTCTGGAGGCCCGGAAGCACTACGCCTGGTACCTGAAGGGGGTCCCCTACGCCGGGTACTGGAAGGGGGAGATCTCCAAGATCACCACCCTGGAGGACGTGTACCGGGTCACCGCGGGGATCAAGCGGGAGCTGAGGGACGCCCATGAGGACCGGGGATAAGCAGCTGGTGGACCGGGCCCGCCGGGGGGAGGTCCAGGCCTTTGAGGAGCTGGTCCTCACCCACCAGAAAACGGTGTATACTCTGGCCCTCCGCCTCACCGGCAGCCACCACGACGCGGAGGAGATCACCCAGACGGTCTTTCTCAAGGCCTGGCGGGGTCTGCCCGCCTTCCGGGGGGAGGCCGCCTTCTCCACCTGGCTGTACCGGCTGACCCGGAACGCCTGCACCGACTTTCTCCGCCGCCAGGGAAAGTGCCGGGAGGACCGGTCCCTGGACGACCCGGACCTGCCCCCGGTGTCCGATGCCGCCCCCTCCCCGGAGGAGGAAGTTCTGAGCCGGGAGCGGCAGCAGGCTTTGACCGAGGCCATGGAAAAGCTCCCGGAGCAGGCCCGGACCATTCTGCTGCTGCGGGAGGTTCAAGGGCTGGACTACCAGGCCATTGCCCAGGCCCTGGACCTGCCGGTGGGCACCGTCCGCTCCCGGCTCTCCCGGGCACGGCGGGCCCTGCGGGATCTGCTGGCGGAGGGGAACCTTTTTGCGCCCCCCGCGTCTAAGAATGGGAAAGGAGGCGGGACGCCATGAACCCCTGTGAACACTGGGAAGAGCTGCTCAGCGCCCGGCTGGACGGCCCCCTGACCCAAGAGGAAGCCCGGCAGCTGGAGGACCACCTGGCTGCCTGCCCCCGCTGCCGCCAGTACGCCCGGGAGCTGGAGGAGACCCAAAAGGCCCTTCAGGCCTGGGCCGCCGAACCGCCGCCGGCCGTTGCCAAAGCCATTCTGGACGGAGTGCGGAAGGAACCCCGCCCTGCCAGACGCCCCCGCCGGGCCTGGCTATCCCTGGCTGCCGCCGCGGTGCTGGCTCTGGTGATCTGGGGAGCGGTGCAGCTGCCCGGGCTTGGGGAGAGCGCCGAATCTGCCGCCGCCCCGGACAGCGCCGTGATGGAGCAGGGCCCCATGGAGGACAGCGGAGTAAACCTGAAAACCAACGAAGAATATTCCCAGGAGTCCGCCTCTGCCGCGCCGGAGGCCAGCCCCTCTGCCCTCACTCAGGACCAGGCGGAAGAGCTGCTGCGGGACTTTCTGAACCGGGAAGATCGGGACCTGGCCCTCTCCCCCCAAGGGCTCAGCGAGAACGGAACCGCCTGGCTTTTTGCCGCCCGGGACAGCCAGGGTCAGGCCGCCGCCCTCTTTTCTGTGGCCCTTGACACCGGCGAAATCCGGGAAATTCCCGCCGCTACGCCGGAAAATTGATTGCACGTGACTGTTTTTTTATGGCTTTTTCGTAAAAAATATATTTTATGTGTTGTCAGCCCGCCGGTCTTGTTGTATACTTTACCCTATGGAGATAATGACCCCGTTATGGTACGGGAGAATTCATCCCGCCCCGTTGGAAGCACGGAAGCAATCCCCGCCCACACGTTGGTTCCTTCCGTCCTCCCTATTTGAAGTAAGGAGAGAACATTGTTATGAGTTATTCTGTACAAAACATCCGTAATGTCTGCCTGGTGGGGCATAGCGGCAGCGGCAAGACCGCCCTGGCCGAGAGTTTGCTGTTTATGACCAACGCAATCAACCGCATGGGCAGAAGTGCGGACGGCAACACGGTCTGCGACTACGATCCCGAGGAGATCCGCCGCCAAATCTCCATTTCCATGGCTGTGGCCCCTCTGGAATACAAGGGCTGCAAGATCAATCTGCTGGACACCCCCGGCGCATTCGATTTCTCCGGCGAGGTTATGGAGGCTCTGCGGGCCGCCGACGCCGCCATCATCGTCTGCTCCGCCAAGGACGGCATTTCCGTTGGCTTTGAAAAAGTCTGGAAGTATTGCGAGGAGCGCAACATGCCTCGCTTCATCTATATCTCCAAGATCGACGAGGAGAACAGCGACTACAACGCCACCTTCAACGCCCTGCGTGAGCGCTATGGCAACAAGATCGCTCCCCTGGTGGTTCCCATGTGGGACGAGGCCAAGGTGACCACCGGCCTCATCGACGTGCTCAACAAGCGCGCCTATGAGCTGCAGGACTACAAGCGGGTGGAAGTGGACATCCCCGAGGACAAGGCCTCCGTGGTTTCCGAGTTCAACGAGGCTCTGAAGGAGTCCGTTGCCGAGACCTCCGAGGAAATGATGGACAAGTACTTCGGCGGCGAGGACTTCACCTATGCCGAGATGATCCAGGGCCTGCGCCAGGGCGTCCGGGAGCTGTCCATGTTCCCCGTTCTCTTCGGCTCCGCTGTCAACTGCATCGGCTCCCTGATGCTGATGGACTATATCGCTGACCTGCTGCCCAACCCCATGGAGGGCAACTACCACAAGGCCACCCGTCAGGACGGCGAGACCGAGGACTTCGTGGTCTCCCCCGGCGGCGTGCCCACCGCCTTCGTGTTCAAGACCATCTCCGATCAGTACGGCAAGTACTCCATGATCAAGGTCCTCTCCGGCGTCATCACCTCCGACCTGCCCCTGGTCAACGCCCGCACCGGCGCCGCTGAAAAGCTGGGCCGCCTGTACAAGATGACCGGCAAGAAGGCCGAGGAGGTCAAGGAGCTCACCTGCGGCGACATCGGCGCCATCGGCAAGATGGACAAGGTCAAGACCGGCGACACCCTGTGCGACACCCGTAAGGTGGTTGCCCTGAAGGGCATCCCCTTCGCAGAGCCCTGCTACTCCAAGGCCATCGCTCCCAAGACCCGCGGCCAGGACGACAAGGTGGCCGCAGGCCTGGCCCGCATGAACGAGGAAGATCCCTCCTTCTCCGTGGTCAACAACGCCGAGACCCGTCAGGTGGTCCTCTCCGGCGCCGGCGACATGCAGCTGGACGTGCTGGTGTCCCGCCTGAAGAGCCGCTTCGGCGTGGAGGCTGAGCTGAGCCCCGCCCGCGTGCCCTACCGCGAGGCCATCAAGAAGAAGGTGGAGGCCCACGGCCGCCACAAGAAGCAGACCGGCGGTTCCGGCCAGTTCGGCGACGTGTGGATCCGCTTCGAGCCCCAGCAGGAGTCCGAGGAAATGATCTTCGCCGAGGAGGTCTTCGGCGGCAGCGTGCCCAAGAACTTCTTCCCCGCCGTGGAAAAGGGCCTGCGGGACGCCGCCAACCGGGGCGTTCTGGCCGGCTATCCTCTGGTTGGCCTGAAGGCCACCCTGTACGACGGCTCCTATCACCCCGTGGACTCCAACGAAATGGCCTTTAAGACCGCTGCTCAGCTGGCCTACAAGGAAGGCATCGCCAACGCCAACCCCACCATTCTGGAGCCCATCGGCGAGCTGAAGGTCACCATCCCCGACAGCTACCTGGGCGACGTGATGGGCGACCTGAACAAGCGCCGCGGCCGCGTCATGGGCATGAACCCCACCGGCGACGGCGAGCAGATCCTGGAAGCTGAGGTTCCCATGGCTGAGATGACCTCCTACGCCATCGACCTGCGCTCCATCACCCAGAGCCGCGGCTCCTTCTCCTTCCACTTCGTGCGCTATGAGGAGGCTCCCCCCGCTGCCCGGGACAAGGCCATCCAGGACGCCAAGGACATCCAGGACGAAGGCTGATCTTTCAATCCCACCACATTCAGCAAGAGCGCCGCAGAACAATCTGCGGCGCTCTTTTTCGCCTGTCCCAAAGGACGCACCTCCGGCGGGGCCCCCAGCGTTGGGCGGGGTAACACAGCCGCCCCTACAGGGGGTTGGGGGAATGCCTGTAGGGCGGGGGCTTGCTCCCGCCCTTTGGGTGGAGGGACCCTCCAGGCAGGTGTGCGCCCTCTCAGTCAGCTTCGCTGACAGCTCCCCCAGAGGGGGAGCCAAGGGGTTGGGGAAACTCTCCGCGTTGGTTCTCGCTCTCGAAGGGTACCGACCCACGCCAGGCGCGCCCAGCCGGTGGGCGCGCTTGAAGTACGGCGTCACAAGGAGAAAGCGGCAGCCCCACCAGCGGCGCTCTTTTTCGTGCACCTCCCCCTCCCTTTTCGCATAAACTGTCCTGTGATACCGGACCTTTATCCAGGGAAGGTATCCCAGACTATGGAGGAGGATCGTTATGGACAGGACCCAGGATTTTGTTGCAGACTCCCTGGAGCTGCACCTGTTTTTTGGCCGGATTATGAAGGAACATTCCTTCTTTCTCAAGGTAGGCTTTCTGCCCCCCGGCGGGGGGCTGGCCCGGGAGAGCGAGGAGATCATGCACAAGTGGGAGGGGCTGCTCTCCCAGGTGATTACCCTCAGTGACTTTGTGGTGCGCTGTCCCGCTCTGGAGTCGGGAGAGTTCGTCACCCCCTTTACCGACTGCGCCGAGCTGCAGACCCAGCGGCTCACCGGCACCCCCATCAACCGGCGGCTCACCGCCCGGACCCTCCAACTCCGGGGAGATGACTGCCGGCAGGAGCGGCGCACCACCCTCTCCCTGATGCGCCAGGTGCGGCGGCTGAACCAGGAGGCCTTACAGCTGGTGAACCGGCTCATCGCCCTCAAGGAGCGGGTGCTCCAGCAGGTGCAGTCCTGCTGCATCGCCACCGCCAACTACCCCCTGCTGCTGGAGCACATCCTCCGAGAGGCCCGCTTCTACCGGACCCAGCTGATGCAGCTGGCGGGCCAGGATGTCTGCTGCCGCCAGGAGATTCTGGAGAGCGAGCGCTTCTGGAACCAGATCATGATGGAGCACGCCCTGTTTATCCGGGGGCTGCTGGACCCCACCGAGGAGGAGCTCATCCAGACGGCGGACGGCTTTGCCGGGGACTACCGGCAGCTGCTGGAGGCCGCCCAGGGAGCCTGCTGCAAGGGGACCCCCAACGGCGGCAATGCCTTGGCCCTGACCCAGAAGTTCCGGGACTTCAAGCGGGCAGGGGTCCAGGGGATTGAGACCTGCCGGATTCGCTCCCTCATTCTTCCCCTGCTGGCCGACCACGTCCTGCGGGAGGCAAACCACTACACCCGGGTGCTGGAGGCCTGAAGAAAACATAAACCCTCTTCCCGGTGGAATACTAAGGTGTATTTCACCAGGGAGAGGGTTTCAGCTTGTCGAAAAAGGCAAAGCCTTTTCCGACAAGAGGGGATAGCAGTCCGCTGCGCGCAGGGTCTGTGCGCCCTTGGCGCACGGCCCCCACACTTGCGGCCTGAGAAGTATGTTCTCCGACGTACACGCCGCCGGAGAACATGATTGGGTTGTTTTTGCTGCCTGCGGGCAGCAAACTCTGCGAGGCTTTTTCAACAGTCTCAAACCCTCTTCCCGGTGGAATACTAAGGTGTATTTCACCAGGGAGAGGGTTTGTTTTATGGGGACTGCTGTGCACCTGAAAACGGGGGACGGAACTTGCTTTCTGGGGCGGACGCTGGATCTGGCCCACGCCTTTCAGCAGGCCCCTCTTCTGCTGCCCCGGGGGTTCCGGTATCTGGGCCGTGCCTCCGGCATCCGGGAACCCCTGCGCCGGGCTGTGCTGGGGATGGGGACCCTCATCCACGGCCACCCGGTGCTGGCGGAGGGGATAAATGAGGCCGGGCTGGCCTGCGTCAGCCTGGGCTTTCCCGGCTGCGCCCAGTACGCCCCCGACCCTGCCGGGGGCAAAACCAACCTGGCCCCCTATGACTTTCTCCTCTGGGCCCTGTCCGGCCACGACACCGCAGCGGAAGCGGCAGCGGCCCTGCACACCCTCCGGCTGGTGGACGTGCCCCTGGACGGCAAAACGCCGGCCCCCGCCCTGCACTGGATGCTGGCGGACGCCGGCGGAAACGCTGTCGTTGTGGAACCTGCCCGGGAGGGCTGCCGGGTCTTTCCCAACCCCGTGGGGGTGCTGGCCAACGAGCCGGACTTTCCCTGGCACCTGACCAACTGGAGGGCCCACAGCGCCCTCTCCCCTCAGCCCCCGGTGTGGAGCCAGGACCCGGGAATCCAGGGGGCCGGCACCCTGGGGCTGCCGGGGGACTTTACCTCCCCTGCCCGGTTTCTCCGGGCGGCTTTCGCCAAGGCCCATCTGCCCCCGGTGCACAGCGGGCAAGAGGGGCTTACCCAGGTGTTTCACCTCCTGGACTACGCAGCCCTGGTTCCGGGGGTGGTGGGTACCCCGGCGGGGCTGGAGGTGGCGACTCGGTACAGCTGCTCCATGGACCTGACCCGGCGGGTCTATTACTACCGGACCTATGAAAACAGCCGCGTCACCGCCATCGCCCTGGAACCGAAGGGGCCGGAGCGGGACTTTCTCACCGTCTACCCCTACTGCGCCGGGCAGGATATCCGGGTGATGGAATGACAGCGCTTAAATGCTGTAGTAGAAGGGCCGCTCGTCCACCAGCTCCCCGATCTGGGACTCTCCGTAGACCTTGATGCCCTTTTGCTTGAGCAGCTGGGCGGTGATGCCGTCTCCCTCCACCAGGGTGCCGGTGAAGGTGCCGTCGTAGATCTTCCCGCTGCCGCAGGAGGGGCTGTTCTCCTTCAGCAGGGCCGCCTTGCAGTGGTACAAGTCCGCCAGGCGGAGGATCTCCGCAGTGCCCCGGATGAAGGCGTCGGTGACGTCCTGCCCATCCTTGGTCACCACCCGGTTCCCCTGGCGCTCTGCCGGGGGCCGGGGGGTGGGCAGGCCGCCGAACATCTCCGCGCAAACTGGGATGCAGATGTGCTGCTTCATAAGGGCCTGAAGCTTGGACAGCTGGTTGGACTTGCCGTCATACCGGCAGCTCATGCCCATAAGGCAGGCACTGACTAAAATTCGCATACCCTTTCCTCCTTACCGAAACTGGGCTTCCCAGTCGGCCTGCTTGAAGCCCACCAGGACCTTGTCTCCGTCCACGGCGATGGGGCGCTTTACCAGCAGCCCGTCCGAGGCCAGCAGGGCCAGCTGCTCCTCCTCGCTCATGTCCGGCAGCTTCTTGGACAGCTCCATGGAGCGGTAGAGCTGGCCGCTGGTGTTGAAAAATTTCTTCAGGGGCAGGCCGCTTTGGGCGTGCCAGGTTTTCAGTTCCTCCAGGGTGGGGTTCTCTTCCTTAATGTCCCGGAAGGTATAGGGCACCTGGTTTTCATCCAGCCACTTCTGGGCCTTTTTACAGGTGGAGCAGCGGGGATAACAGACAAACAGCATAGATCAGACCTCCTTGGTGCAGCGTGGATTTTGCTCCCCTTTATGATATCGGAGTCCGGCGAGAATTGCAATTGAAAACCGCCCCATTTCATGATAAAATGGGAAAAACACCGGAAAAAAGGGGGAATCACCATGAAAAAGAAGCTGCTTTCGCTGGTCTGCACGGCCGCTTTGCTGCTGTCCCTGCTGGCGGTGCCCGCCTCCGCCGGGAACAGCCTGTTCTTCCTCTCCCTCAACGACACCCTGGTTCCCCAGTCCACCCAGACCACTCCCATCCAGCACAGCGGCTGGATCTACGTCCCCATCACCGTCTTCAGCAGCCGGTACACCGGGGTCAACATGGGGATCTACTATGGCTTTTCGGAAAACAACGACAGCTTGGTGTTCTATAACCTCTCCGGCAAAACCATGACCTTCGACCTGGTAAACGGCACCGCCACCGCGGTAAACGGCGATCCTCCGGTCCCCGGAACCGTGGTCCGGCAGAACGGGGCTTATTACGTCCCCGCCTATGCCCTGTGCCGGTACTTCGGCCTGACCTATTCCTACTACAACACCGAGTACGGTCCCCTGCTGCGGATGAGAGATGGAAGCGCCGTTCTCAGCGACTCCCTGTTCATCAGCTCCGCCTCCTCCATGATGCGCAGCCGGTACGACAGCTACAACCAGAATTCCGGCGGAACCTCCTCCAACCCGCAGCCGGTCACCCCGGAGCCGGTGGAAAACGCCCCGAAATTCTCCCTCTACCTGGGCCTGCGTGCCAACGGGGAGACTGACCTCACCGCCGCCTTCAACGCCCTGGCCAGCGTCCAGGCCACCGCCGTGGTCTTTTTCCCCGCGGACAAGCTGGCAGACTGCGCCGGTCAGCTCCGCCAGGCAGCCGGCCGGGGGCACAAGGTGGGCCTCATCCCCGTGGGGGACACCCCCCAGGAAAAGCTGGAGAGCGTCCAGACCGGCAGCCGCCTGGTGGCCCAGATTCTCCGGCAGGAGGTCTGGTTCGTCCTGGGCAGCGACCAGGCCCTCTCCGACGCGGGATACCTGTGCTGGAGTCCGGGGCTGACTCCCGGCGCCGGGGGCAGCGCCACCGAGATTTATGAGAGCATCGTCTCCTTCGGCGGCCGCACCAGTTCCGGCCGGGTGCTGCTGGACTGCCGCACCGCCGGAGCGGTCCTCTCCGGGGTCCTCAGCCGCCTGTCCCAGGACGGAGACACCTTCCTGTCCCCCCGGGAGACCCGGTACTAAGGGCCCCGGCCTGCAAAAACACGCCTTGGACAATCCCCCCAAAACCTGGGGGGATTTTTCGTTGATTTGACGAAAATAGCGGTCTGAGCAAAAATTTGATCGAAGATACTTGCAATCTCCCCGTGGTGTGGTATGATGTGTATACTTTACTGCGATAGAGTACTAAACAACTCAAATCGAGAAGGAGCGTTAAAAAATGAAGAAGTTACTCGCAATTATCCTGTCTGCCGCCATGTGCTGCACCCTGCTGGCCGCCTGCGGCGGCACCAGCACCGAGCCCGCCGACGAGGGCGCCGCTGACGAAACCACCGAAGCTCTGGTTTACGCCGTGGAGACCGGCTCTGCCGGCGAAGCTGCCGCTCTGGAGCAGGGCTGGGAAATCAACAGCGTGGACACCCAGGCTAAGGCTCTTATGGAAGTGGCCGCCGGCACCTCCGACGCCGCCATCATCGACCTGCTCATGGCCGGCGCTATGATCGGCGAGGGCACCAGCTATCCCGACATGGTCCTGGGCGACAAGCTCACCACCGAGGAGTATGGCGCTGGCTGCCGCAAGGGTTCTGATCTGGCCGCTTACATCAACTGGGTCATGGCCGAGGCTTATGCCGACGGCACCATGGGCGAAATCGCCGCTACCTACGGCGTGGACGAGGCTCTGCTGGAGCAGGCTCCCATGGACGAGCCCGAGATCGCCGCTGACGGCGACATTGCTTACATCCAGGACAAGGGCGTTCTCATCGTGGGCATCACCGACTTCGCCCCCATGGACTACAAGGACGACAACGGCGAGTGGATCGGCTTCGACGCCGACATGGCCAAGCTGGTCGCTGAGAAGCTGGGCGTTGAGATCCAGTTCGTGGAGATCGACTGGGACAGCAAGATCATGGAGCTGGATTCCAAGAGCATCGACGTGGTGTGGAACGGCATGACCCTCACTGACGAGGTTCTGGGCGCCATGGAGTGCACCAACGCTTACTGCAACAACGCACAGGTCGTGGTTCTGCCCGGCTGATCCCGTATCCCTTTCCAATCAGAATAAATCAACCTCCAAAGGCAGAGGGCGTTTCCGCTCTCTGCCTTTGGACGGCTTAAAGAAAAAGAAAGAATCAGAGGAGTCTTTTCCATGTTTTGGACCGTCACAATCTCTCTGCTGCATGGCCTGAGCCAAAGCGTTCAGCTCTTCTTCCTGACGCTGCTCTTCGCCCTGCCCATCGGCCTGCTCATTGCCTTCGGCTGCATGAGCCGGTTTACCCCCATCCGCTGGTTATTCAACACCATTGTCTGGATCGTTCGGGGCACTCCCCTGATGCTTCAGCTTATCATCATTTACTACGGCCCCGGCCTGTGGTTTGACAACAACATCTGGGGCAGCGGCCGCATGGCCGCCTGCGTGGTGGCCTTCGTGCTGAACTACTCCTGCTACTTCTCCGTCATCTACCGGGGCGGCATCGAAGGGGTGCCTGTGGGCCAGCGGGAGGCCGGCCAGGTGCTGGGCATGACCAAGCAGCAGATCTTCTTCAAGATCACCCTCATGCAGATGATCAAGCGCATCGTGCCCCCCATGTCCAACGAGATCATCACCCTGGTGAAGGACACCTCCCTGGCCCGGATCATCGCCATCTCCGAGCTTATCAAGGCCGGCGAGTCCTTCATGAAGTCCGCCGGTATTACCTGGCCCCTGTTCTACACGGGCGTGTTCTACCTGCTCTTCGTGGGCATCCTCACCATCCTCTTCAACTTCATCGAGCGCAAGCTCGACTACTTCCGCTAAGGAGGCGCGCGCATGGCTATCTTGGACGTACAACACATCGAAAAGCATTTCGGCGCCACCCGGGTGCTGGAGGACATCAGCTTCTCCCTGGAGGAGGGCCAGGTGCTGGCCATCATCGGCTCCTCCGGCAGCGGCAAGACCACCCTGCTCCGGTGCCTGAACTTCCTGGAGACCCCGGACGCCGGAACCATCTCCGTCCGGGGGGAGCTCCTCTTTGACGCCGCCGACCCCGCCACCCAGCGGGAGAACGAGATCCGCCGGAAGCGGCTCCACTTCGGCCTGGTGTTCCAGAGCTTCAACCTCTTTCCCCAGTACACCGCCCTGGAAAACGTCACCCTGGCCCGGGAGCTGCTGGCCAAGGGCGAGAAAACCGGGGAAAAGCTCGAGGACATCCGGGAGGAGGGCAAGGCCCTGCTGGCCCAGATGGGCCTCAGCGACCGGATGGGCAACTACCCCCACCAGCTCTCCGGCGGCCAGCAGCAGCGGGTGGCCATCGCCCGGGCCCTGGCTATGAAACCGGATATCTTGTGCTTCGATGAGCCCACCTCCGCCCTGGACCCGGAGCTCACCGGCGAGGTGCTGAAGGTCATCCGGGGCCTGGCGGACAAGCACACCACCATGATTATTGTCACCCATGAGATGGAGTTTGCCCGGGACGTGGCCGACCAGGTCATGTTCATGGACGGGGGCGTGGTGGTGGAGGAAGGTCCTCCCTCCGAGGTCTTCGGCAACCCCAAGCATCCCCGCACCAAGCAGTTTTTGGAAAAGTTCACCGGATAAAACAAAAAAGCGGCCTTCCCTCTGGGGGAGGCCGCTTTCCTTCGCTTCGGGCGATGTAAGGCACCAACGCCTGTAGGGGCGAACTGTGTTCGCCCGCCCAGCGCGGGGAACATCAGCGCCCACCGGCTGGGCGCGCCTGGTGTGGGTTGGTACCCTTCGTAGGGCGGGGGCTTGCTCCCGCCGCAGGCTTCCTTTAAAACTCCACCTCGTACACCGGGCCCAGGGTGACGGTGCCGCCGATGGTGATGTTCTCCAGTTGTCCGGAACGCACCGCTGTAGTGGTCTGGATGGTTCCCCCGGGCTGGCGCAGGTCCAGCTTGTGCACCCCGTCCCGGCCCGCACCCAGGGCGTGGCAGGCGGCCACGGCGGTGCTGCCGGAGGCGCAGCTGCTCTCAAAGTACAGAGAGTCCGTGTCCCGGACGTAGACCGCCGGGCGCATGGTCCCCGCCCGGCTCTGCCAGAACATCACCCCGGCGGCGGGGCTGTCGAAGTCCGCCGCCAGCTCTTTCAGAGCCGCCCGGACCTCCTCCTCCCCTGCTTCCTCCCGCTTCTGGGAGACAGCGTGGACGATCCCCGGCAGGCGCACCACCCGGGCAGGCTCCCCAAAGATGGGGTGCTTCACGATTTCCCGGGGAATGGGCATCTCCGCCGTCACCTGGCTGGTGAGGGGGTTGACCTGGACGGTCAAGGGTTCGTCGCAGCCGCTGATCTCCACCGGGAACTTCCTGGCCCGGCGGATACCCTGGTCCGCCGCGTAGAACAGCCCTGCGCTGCGCAGAGCGTTGCCGCAGAACTCCCCGCCCATCATCTCCAGGCGGATGCACCCCGACCCCTGGGGCGGCACGAGAAAGCCCACCTGCTGGGCCTTCAGCTCCCGGATGGCCAGCAGCCGCCCGGCCAGGTCCTGGTATTGCTCCCGGGGCACCGGGGTGCGCACCAGCAGGGTCAGGTTCCCCGCCGGGTCGGCCAGTTGGAAGGTGAGTTTCATGGCAGACGCCTCTTTTCTTTTTTTAATAGTATCCCTATTCTATCACAAAATCCCCCGCCGGTAAAGGCGCCGCGGGGATTCTGCCCAAGGAGTCCTGGGGAAGATTCTCAGATTCTTTACAAATTGGGTGTTTTCACTTGATAGCAGATGTGATATAATATCTCGAAGTATGTGGAAAAACAGAGAACCCGATGACTTTCCCTTCCAGGATAATCGT
Source organism: Oscillospiraceae bacterium (assembly GCA_016296565.1). Classification (GTDB taxonomy): domain Bacteria; phylum Bacillota; class Clostridia; order Oscillospirales; family Oscillospiraceae; genus Evtepia. The sequence continues at coordinate 7,337 of JAEDJB010000011.1, read as the reverse complement.
CAGGAGGATGATACCTATGCGTTACGACGACTACGAAGATTACGGCGGCCGTTCCTCCCGGAACAGCGGCAGCCGCCGCAGCTCCTCGTCCTACTCCGACCGGGACTATGACCGGGGCTACAGCAGCCGGGACTATGACCGCAGCTATAGCAGAGACTACGACCGGGACTACAGCCGCAGCTATAACCGGGATTTTGACCGGGACTACGACCGGAGCTACAGCCGGGATTACGACCGGTACGGCAGCTCCCGGAGCAGCCGGTCCTCTTACAGCGACTTTGATGAGTACGACTGGGAGCGCACCGCCCCCAACTGGGACGACCGCAGTTCCGCCCGGAGAAAATCCGGCGGCAGCAGCCGGTCCTCCTCCGGCGGCCGCTCCTCTTCCAGCCGGAACGGCAGCGGCAGCCAGCGCCGCAGCTCCTCCTCTTCCCGCAGCGGCAGCAGCCGGAACGGCAGCTCCCGCCGTCCCCCTGCGGACAACCGCCGCAGAAACGGCAGCAGCCAGCGCCGGCCCGCCAAGCGGAAGAACACCCACCTGGTGCCCATCATCCTGGGCGTGGTGCTCATCGTGCTGGCTGCCCTGGTGATCAAGTCCCTGGTGGGCGGCGGCAGCAGCAAGTATGAGATCCAGCTGTCCTCCCAGACCATCGTCCAGGGCGAGACCGCCGAGGCTTCCATCTCCGGTCTGAGCGCTGCGGAGGACTACGACATCACCTGGAGCTCCAGCGACTCCGGTGTGGTCTCCGTGGAGGGTAACGGCAAAACCTGCACCCTCAGCGCCAAGAGCGTGGGCACCGTGAGCATTGCCGCAACGGTAAACGACGAGACCATCAACGCCACCGTCATGGTGGTGAAAACCGCCCCCGGCGTTGTGAAGATTGACCTGGCGGAAACCAGCGCCCAGATCATGTCCGGCAAGACCTACACCATCCAGGCCACCGTCATCATGGAAACCGACGACATGACCCCCGCCAAGATCACCTGGAGCAGCAACGATTCCTCCGTTGCCCGGGTGGACTCCAACGGCGTGGTGGAGGCCCGGGACGTGGGCACCGCCATCATCAAGGCCACCGCCGGGGAAAAGACCGCCGAGTTCGTGGTGGAGGTCATCGAGAACCCCAACAGCCAGGCGGTTGACACCACCCAGACCAACGGCCAGGAGCCGGAGGAAGGGGCCGAGGTCCCCACTGACAACACCGGCGGCACCGGCAACACCGGAACCGGTACTGGCACAGGCTCTACCGGCAGCGAAGGCACCGGCGGCCAGGGCACCACTGACAGCGGCCAGGACGCCGGCGGCGAATCCACCGGTCAGGACGCAGCAGCCACCACTGAGTAACGGTAGCTTCCCTCAAAAAACAGAACGCACGGACAGGGCATTTCCCCGTCCGTGCGTTTTTTCTCTGTCGCCTTTTCCACCGGCCTGTGGTACAATAGCCTAAGGATACCACCCGCAAGCTGCGGGGAGACAGGAGGAACGTGCATATGAAAACCATTGGATGGATCGGCGTGGGCATCATGGGCAAGTCCATGGTCCGCAACCTGATGAAGGCGGGGTTCCAGCTGCGCATTTACGCCCGGAACCGGGCCAAGGTGGAGGACGTGATTCAGGAAGGGGCCAGCTTCTTCGACACCATCGGCGCCTGCGTCCAGGGCTGCGAGGCTGTCATCACCATGGTGGGCTTCCCCCAGGACGTGGAGGAGGTCTACTTCACCCCCGGGGCCATTCTGGACCGGGCCGAGCCCGGGGCCTACCTGATCGACATGACCACCACCAGCCCCTCCCTGGCCCATCGGCTGTGGCAGGAGGGCACCCGGCGGGGATTCCGGGTGCTGGACGCCCCCGTAACCGGCGGGGACACCGGGGCGAAAAACGGCACCCTGTCCATCCTGGTGGGGGGCAAGGAGGCGGACTACCAGGCCTGCCTGCCCCTGTTCCGGGCCATGGGCACCAACATCAACCGCCAGGGAGAAGCGGGCTGCGGCCAGCACGCCAAGCTGGCCAACCAGATCATGATCGCCGGCACCCTCTCCGGGGTCTGCGAGGCCCTGGCCTACGCCAGGGACAAGGGGCTGGACCTCTCCGTGCTGCTGGACTCCCTGGCCACCGGCGCAGCCGGCAGCAAGCAGCTGGACGCCTTCGGAGAAAAGATCATCCGGGGCGACTATGCCCCCGGCTTCTTCCTGAAGCACTTTGTGAAGGACATGACCCTGGCCCAGGAGGAGGCCAGCCGGGACGGCCTGTCCCTGGAGGTTCTCTCCCAGGCCCTGGCCAACTACAAAACCCTGGAGCAGGCGGGCTGGGGGGATCTGGGCACCCAGGCCCTCATCAAGCACTATGAGCAGGATGCACCCAAAACAGAATAAATATTCATTCGCAGAGCAAAAACCGGCGGCCGGAGTTTTTCCGGCCGCCGGTTTTTCGTTCTGCTCTGCCGCCTTTAGCTGCGGAAGAAGCCGATGGCGGGGTTCATCAGGTCGAAGGCCACGATGCCGATGAGCACCAGGGTCAGAATACAGCAGCAGATAAACAGCCGCTGGATCCACTTCTCCTTGTTGTCAAGCATGGATTCGTAGAGCCGGATGATCTCAGGGTTGGCAATTCTGCGCTGCTCCTCAGGCTCTTCTTCCTTGATTCCTGCCAGTTCATCCAGAGAACCCTCCATGGCTATGACCATATCACATACGGTCTGGAAGCTGGGGTTGTCCGTCTGGCCGGACATAATGCGGTTGATGGTGCCCACCGGAACCCCTGACAAATCTGATAATTGCTGATTCGTCAGTTTTCTCTTGTCTTTCAATAGTTTCAGTTGGGTAGAGAGCCTCATTTTATCACCTGTGATCCTGGATTTTATCAAATACGAACGGGGCCTGATTTTGCTGCTTATCTGTGTTATTGACGAAATCTGCCGAATCGGCTACCATAAGCACAGTTCCCGGGAGGGGCTCCGGGAAAAGCCGCCGGGACCGGAAGGAGCCGGATTCCGGGGCAGACTATTTAGAACAGTATACCAAATTTTTTCTGATGCTGTAAAGCAAAATTTTGTCGAAGGAGGCCGTATTATGACAGAACGCAGACAATCTTATGAAGAAGCGTCCACCGTGATCTCCGCTCACTGGACTGCCGTGCGCTACCAGGCTGTCTGCACCCTGGTTACCAGCGGGGACTGCGGGTACCCTACCTACGGTCTCCAGTGCCTGGGTGACTGGGAGGGGACCTGGGTACAGATGGCTGTGATCGAGGACGTCTCTCCCAACCGGGACTGTGTACTTCACCTGGCCGACCGGTTTAACCACCTGCAGCTGTCCCCCCTGCACTTCCGGGACGCTGTAATGGACAGCGTGGATACATAAACATACAAGTGTGTGAAGGACGGAAAACGGACCTGCTCCCCAGGCAGGTCCGTTTTCCTGTTTTTTTGTCCTGACCTGGTTCTGACCTTTTTTGAAGGGGACAGACCGTATAATGGGGGCACCCTTTGGGAAAGGAGCAAGGCCATGACGGTGGTGTATCTGGACGCCTTCCTGGCGCTGAACTTCGCGGTGAACTACCTGCTGCTGGCCTGCGCCGGGAAGCTGAACGGAGAGCCCATGGCCCGGGGGCGGTACGCCCTGGCCGCTGCCCTGGGGGCCGGGTTCGGGGCGCTGACCCTTCTCCCCGGCGGGGCCTTTCTGGAGCACCCGGTGTGCAAGGCCGGGGCGGCGGTGCTGATGCTCCTGGCGGCCTTCGGCCGGTCGGAGCGGCTGCTGCGCACCGGCGGGCTGTTTCTGGTGCTCTCCTGCGCCTTTGGGGGCGGGCTGCTGCTGCTCTCCCGGGGCGACCGGGGACTTCTGGGGAGCTCTCTGAGCATGCGGGAAATCCTCATTGCCGCCGCCCTCAGCTACGGTTGCCTCTCCCTGGTGCTGCGGGGGCAGTTCACCCACACCCGCACCGGGGGGCAGCTCCAGGAGCTCACCCTCTCCCGCCAGGGCCGGTCGGTGACCGTGCTGGCCCTGCGGGACACGGGCAACACCCTCCAGGACCCCCTCACCGGCCGGCCGGTGGTGGTGATTGAGGGGGCCAAGGTCCAGAGCCTGGTGCCCGAGCTGCCCCTGCTGGACCGGCACAGCCTCTCCGACCCGGTGGCCCTGCTCCGGGACCTGGGGGGACAGGCGGGGAGCCTGCGGCTCCAGCTGCTGCCCTACCGGGCGGTGGGGGTGGAGTGCGGGATGCTCCTGGCCCTGCGGATGGACCAGGCGGACTACGGCACCCGGTCCTACCGCAACTGCCTCACCGCCCTCTCCCCCACCCCCGTCTCCGACGGCGGGGGATACTGCGCCCTCATCGGCGGGGAACCAGAATGAGAAGGAGGATGGAAGAAATGAGAGGAATGCTTCTGCGGGGCGTTCTGGGTCGCCTTCTTTCCCGGCTGGGGCTATGGCGGCCGGGAAAGATCATGTACATCGGGGGCAGCGACGTGCTCCCCGCCCCCCTGACCCGGGAGGAAGAGGCCGCCTGCATCGCAAGGCTCGCGGCAGGGGACCCGGAGGCCTCCAGCCAGCTCATTGAGCACAACCTGCGGCTGGTGGTGTATATCGCCCGGCGGTTTGAGAACACGGGGATCAACCTGGAGGACCTGATCTCCATCGGCACCATCGGGCTCATCAAGGCGGTGGGGACCTACAAGCCTGCCAAGAATATCAAGCTGGCCACCTACGCCTCCCGGTGCATCGAAAACGAAATTCTCATGCACCTGCGGAAAACCGCCAGCCTCAAAAGCGAAGTTCCCTTTGACGAGCCCCTCAGCACCGACTGGAACGGCAACGAGCTGCTCCTGTCGGACATTCTGGGGACGGACAGCGACCTGGTGATCCGGCCCATGGAGGAGGACGCGGACCGGCAGCTGCTGGCGGACGCCCTGAAAAAGCTCAGCGACCGGGAGCGGGAGATCATCACCCTCCGCTTCGGCCTGGGAGGCCGCCGGGAGCACACCCAAAAGGAGGTGGCCGACCGGCTGGGGATCTCCCAGTCCTACATCTCCCGGCTGGAGAAGCGGATCATCTCCCGGCTAAAGCGGGAGATTCTGAAGGTGATGGAGGTGCCATAAAAAAGTCCCCCATGCGGGGGGCTTTTTTCGTAGGGGCAGCAAACGGCGGGAGCAAGCCCCCGCCCTACGGCGATCCTGCTCACTCTACGGAGCGTAGATTGCAATTCCTCCTGCCCCATTTATAATGGAAATGACAGGAAGCTTTTGTCAGGAGGCGCGGCTATGGAACGGGAGATCGGATTTACCCCCCTCGACCTGCAGACATGGGAGCGGGGGCAAACCTTTTACTACTTTTCCAGAATGGCTCCTACGGGGTATTCCCTCACGGTTGATCTGGACATTACGAAAATGCGCGGGATTTTAAAGGCCGCAGATATCAAGTTTTTCCCCGCCTATCTGTGGCTGACCACCAAGCTATTGAACCAGCAGCCGGAATTTAAAATTGCGGAAAAGGACGGGCAGCTGGGCTACTACGACACGCTGACCCCCCTTTACGCGGCCTTCCACCAGGACGACAAAACCTTTTCCCTGATGTGGACGGAATACACGGACGATTTCATGGACTTTTACCGCGCCTATCTGGAGCATCAGAACCGGTATGGCGACCAGCACGGCATCCTGGCCCAGAGCGGGACCGTTCCCCCGGAAAATGCCTATACGGTCTCCTGCGTGCCCTGGATCACCTTCCGGCATTTTTCCGTTCATTCCTACGAGAACAAGCCCTACTACTTCCCCTCTGTGGAAGCGGGAATGTTTTATGCGCAGGGGGAACGGCTGATGATGCCCTTGTCCCTCACCTGCCATCACGCCGCGGCGGACGGGTATCATGTGAGCCGCTTTCTCGAAGGGTTTCAGCAGAACGCGGATCACTTTGACCGGTTCCTTTCCCGGTAGCCTGCGATCAAAAAAGCCTCCCTTGTCAAAGGGAGGCTTTTTTTCGTTTTCTTCAGGGCACCTCTGTGGAGATGGGCTGGCCGTTGAGGACGGCTTCCACCAGGGTGTCCCCCTCGTAGGACAGCTTCAGGGAGAAGAAGGGCACCTTTTTGGTGAGCAGGTCCAGGAAGATCTTGTCCCCCGTCCAGATGGGCAGGTCCTTCACCTTGTCCTTGTCCACCCACTCCAGGTTCCCCTCGTTGCACTCGATCATCTCCCCGGTGAAGCCGTCGGCAGTAAACAGGTGCATGTACTCGGTGACCCACCGGTCGGAGACGAAGGTCACAAGGCCCCGGTACTGGTAGCTGGTGAGGGTGAGGCCGGTTTCCTCCTTCACCTCCCGGAGCAGGCACTCCTCGGGGCTCTCCTTGTCCTCAAACTTGCCGCCGACGCCCACCCATTTGTCCTGGTTGATGTCGTTCTTTTTCTTGACCCGGTGGAGCATGAGATACTGCTCCCCCCGCTCAATGTAGCACAGGGTGGTGTTCCACATGGCGTCCCCCTCCTTTTAATACCGCTGGATGAAGCTGTCGTAGACGTTGCGCACGTCCCCGTCGATGAGGGGGAGGATCTGCTCCCGGATCTCCCGGGGCACCCCGAAATAGGCCGCCGCCACCGCACCGGCCATGCAGGCGATGGTGTCGCTGTCGCCCCCGATGGACACGGCGTTTCGCAGGGCGTCCTCAAAGTCCTCCGCCTCCAGGAAGGCCTCCATGGCCTGGGGCACGCTCCCGGCGCAGGACACGTCAAACTGGTAGTCCTCCCGGATTTCGTCCAGGGTGAAGTTCAGGGGGTAGTAGCCCTCCACAAAGGCCCGGATGGCATCCTTGCTCTCCCCCACCTTCGCCAGGTACACCGCCCCGGCCACCGCCTTGGCCCCGGCGATGCCGTCGGGGTGGTTGTGGGTCACTACTGCGGAGGCCTCTGCCAGCGCCAGGCACTCCTCCAGGCTCTCCGCCGCCCAGGCCACCGGGGACACCCGCATACCGCTGCCGTTGCCCAGGCTGCCGTAGGGCTGGGGATCGTCGGAGAGAATCCACCGCTCGAACCGGGGTCCGTAGCCCAGGCCCAGATTCCGGCGGCCCAGCCACTGCATCCGCTGCACCAGCTCGGCCTGGAAAGCGGGCAGGTCCTCCTTCCCCGCCGCCATGAGGGCGGCAGCCACCGCCGCGGTCATGACGCTGTCGTCGGTCATGCGGCAGTCCGGCCGCACCAGGGGAAAGTCCTTGGTTTTGATATTCTTCCACTCATAAACAGAGCCGACAATGTCGCCGGCCAGCGCGCCCAGCATAGCAGGCACCTCCTCCGCTGAATTTTTCTTGCGCGGCCGCCGCCGCGCGAATAAACCGCAAAGCGGTTTATTCAGCAGACATT
>JAEDJB010000138.1 GCA_016296565.1 Oscillospiraceae bacterium | reverse complement strand
TTAAATGAATACCGGCAGTATATCGAAAAAGACGCCGCGCTGGAGCGGCGCTTCCAGCCCGTCACCGTGAACGAGCCCACCGTGGAGGACACCATCGCCATCCTCCGGGGCCTGAAGGAGCGGTACGAGGTGTTCCATGGCGTGAAAATACAGGACGGGGCCATCATCGCCGCCGCCACCCTTTCCAACCGGTACATCACCGACCGGTTCCTCCCGGACAAGGCCATCGACCTGATCGACGAGGCCTGCGCCCTCATCCGCACGGAGATTGACTCCATGCCCACGGAGCTGGACGTGATTCAGCGGAAGATCATCCAGCACGAGATTGAGGAGGCCGCCCTGAAGAAGGAGACCGACGCCCTCAGCCAGGAGCACCTGGCGGAGATCCAGAAGGAGCTCTCCGACATGCGGGAGGAGTTCAAGGCCAAGAAGGCCCAGTGGGACAACGAAAAGGGGGCCATCGGCAAGGTCCAGCAGCTCCGGGCCGACCTGGAGCAGGCCAACGCCGACCTGGAGCGGGCCCAGCGGGAGTACGACCTGAACAAGGCCGCCGAGCTCCAGTATGGCCGCATCCCCGCCCTGAAGAAGGCCCTGGAGGAGGAAGAGCGCATTGCCAACGACAGCAAGGCCCGCTCCCTGCTCCGGGACAAGGTCACCGAGGAGGAAATTGCCCGGATCATCCAGCGGTGGACCGGCATCCCCGTCTCCCGCCTCATGGAAGGGGAGCGGGAGAAGCTCCTGCACCTGGAGGACATTCTCCACGAGAGAGTGGTGGGCCAGGACGAGGCGGTGCGTCTGGTGTCCGAGGCCATTCTGAGAAGCCGCGCCGGCATTGCCGACCCGGATAAGCCCATCGGCTCCTTCCTGTTCCTGGGCCCCACCGGCGTGGGCAAGACCGAGCTGGCCAAGACCCTGGCCGAGGCCCTGTTCGACTCGGAGAAGAACCTGGTGCGCATCGACATGTCCGAGTACATGGAGAAGTTCTCCGTCTCCCGGCTCATCGGGGCCCCTCCCGGCTACGTGGGCTATGAGGAGGGCGGCCAGCTCACCGAGGCGGTGCGGCGGAAGCCCTACTCCGTGGTCCTCTTCGACGAGGTGGAGAAGGCCCACCCCGACGTGTTCAACATCCTGCTCCAGGTCCTGGACGACGGCCGGATCACCGACTCCCAGGGCCGGACGGTGGACTTTAAGAACACCATCCTGATCCTCACCTCCAACCTGGGCTCCCAGTATCTGCTGGAGGGCATCAACGACCAGGGGGAGATCTCCGACGAGGCCAAGATCCAGGTGGATCAGCTGCTGAAGAAGTCCTTCCGGCCTGAGTTCCTCAACCGGCTGGACGAGGTGGTGTGCTACAAGCCCCTGACCAAGGAGAACATCACCTCCATCGTGGATCTGATGATTGCCGGCCTGAACAAGCGCCTGGCGGACAAACAGCTCTCCGTGGAGCTGACCCCCGCCGCCAAGACCTACGTGATCGACAACGGCTACGATCCGCTCTACGGTGCCCGGCCCCTGCGCCGGTTCCTCCAGCACACGGTGGAGACCCTGGTGGGCCGGAAGATGATCGCCGACGAGGTCCAGCCCGGCGCCACCCTGACGGTGGACTGCGTAAACGACGAGCTGGTGGTGCGGTAACGCTCACCCGGGCCCCGGCCTCCCGGCGGGGGGCCAAAGCCAATGGCCCGGCCGTCTTCTGCCCCTCCGGTCGCCATAAAACACGATCAAGCATCGCCCCGGGACCAACCTGGTCCCGGGGCTGTGTTTTTTCGTCCCCGGCGGGATGTGGGCATCCCGCCCTGCAGATCCCTGTCAGGTTAGATGTAGGGGCGGCTATCAGCCGCCCGCCAGCGCCGGGGAAACCCCCAACGGGTCCGGGCGGATACTATCCGCCCCTACAGAGGGCTGAGGAATGCAACGCCGTGGTTTCTGCCGCGTTGCGGACAAAAAACCAGGCGCCCGTGGGGCGCCTGGTTTTCCTTTGATTTACTTCTTCCCTCTGGTCCGAATGGCCTTGAGCAGCTGGATCACCAGCATGCTGCCCAGGGCCAGACCGGGGATGGCCAGCAGCAGGGCGGGGGTGAGGGCGGCGGCCTGCATCACCCGGGCCAGGGGGCGGATCAGCAGCACCGCGAAGAGCAGCACCGCCCCGATGAGGAAGGCCCCCAGCAGGGACTTGTTGTTCCAGAATTTTTTGGTGAACAGCACCGGCTCGGCGGCCTTGCAGTTGAAGCCGTGGAACAGCCGGGACAGGCACAGGGTGGCGAAGGCCATGGTCATGGCCGCGGAATGTCCCCCGTGGGACAGCCCCAGGTGGAAGGCCAGGATGGTGGCCGCGGCGATCACCAGGCCCTCCAGCCCCACGTTGGTGAGGAAGGCCTTGGTGAGAATCCCCTCGCTGCGGGGCCGGGGCTTTTCCTCCATCACCCGGTCGGTGTGGGGCTCCAGCCCCAGGGCGATGGCGGGCAGGGAGTCGGTGAGCAGGTTAATGAACAGCAGGTGCACCGCCGCGAAGGGCACCGGCAGGCTCAGGATGGAGGCGTAGAGCACCGTCAGGATGCCCGCCATGTTCCCCGAGAGGAGGAACTGGATGGACCGGCGGATGTTGGCGTACACGTTCCGGCCGTTCTTCACCGCCTGGACGATGGTGGCGAAGTTATCGTCGGTGAGGACCATGCCGGCGGCGTCCTTGGCCACCTCCGTGCCGGTGATGCCCATGGCAACGCCAATGTCCGCCTGCTTCAGGGCGGGGGCGTCGTTGACCCCGTCGCCGGTCATGGCCACGAGACAGCCCCGGTCCTGCCAGGCCCGGACGATGCGGATCTTGTGCTCCGGGGACACCCGGGCGTAGACGGAGACCTCCGGCACGAACGCCCGCAGCTCCTCGTCGGACATGGTCTCCACCACAGCCCCCTCCACGGCCCTGGTGCCGGGGGTGAGGATGCCGATCTCCCGGGCGATGGCGGAGGCGGTGACCACATGGTCGCCGGTAATCATAATGGGCCGGATGCCGGCGGCAATGCAGTCGGCCACGGCCTTTTTGGACTCCTCCCGGGGCGGGTCCATCATGGCGATGAGGCCCAGGAAGAGCATGTCCTTTTCGTCCTCCAGGGTGACGGTCTCCTGCTCCAGCCGGCGGCAGGCAAAGGCCAGCACCCGCAGGCCCTGGTCGGAGAACGCCTGGTTGGCCTTTTCGATTTCCTCCCGCTCTCCGGGCCCCAGAATGGTCCGGTCCAGCAGCACATCTACAGCTCCCTTGGTCATGAGCATGAGCCCGCCGGAGAACCGGTGGACGGTGGACATGAGCTTCCGGTCGGAGTCAAAGGGCAGCTCCCCCAGCCGGGGCCAGCGGGCCCGGACGTCCTCCTCGTCGAAGCCGAAGTCCTCCCCCAGGCGCACCAGGGCGGTCTCGGTGGGGTCGCCCACCTCCCCCTTTTCGTTTACCGTTGCGTCGCTGCACAGCAGGGCGGTGCGGAGGAGGGGCTCCTGCACCGGGTCCCGGAAGTCCGCCTGGGCGGCGGGGATCACCTTCCCCCCCACATACAGCTGGCGGACGGTCATCCGGTTCTGGGTGAGGGTGCCGGTCTTGTCGGAGCAGATGACGGAGACGCTGCCCAGGCCCTCCACCGCCTGGAGCTTGCGGATCACCGCCCCTTCCTTGGCCATCTTCCGGGTGCCGAAGGACAGGACGATGGTGACGATGGAGCTGAGAGCCTCGGGGATGGCGGCCACCGCCAGGGCGATGGCGAAGAGGAAGGCGCTCATGATGTTCTCCTCCTGCACCAGCACGCTCACGGCGAAGATCAGGGCGCAGAGCACCAGGATGCCGATGGAGAGCTTCTTGCCGAACTGGTCCAGGCTCACCTGGAGGGGGGTCTTTTTCTCCGAGGTGGACTTCAAGAGGGCGGCGATTTTGCCCATCTCCGTGTCCATGCCGGTGCTGGTGACCAGGAAGCGGCCCCGGCCGTAGGTGACGAAGGAGCCGGAGAACACCATGTTCTTCCGGTCCCCCAGGGGGGCGTCCCCGGGGATGGGGTCGGTGATCTTCTCCACCGGCAGGCTCTCCCCGGTGAGGGCGGCCTCGGCGGTTTTCAGGCTGGCGCACTCTAAGAGGCGGCCGTCGGCGCACACCGCGTCTCCCGCCTCCAGCACCACCACGTCTCCGGGGACCACCTCACGGCCGGGGATCTGGAGGATTTTCCCGTCCCGGAGGACCTTGGCGGTGGGGGCGGACATCTGCTTCAGGCTGTCCAATGACGCCTCGGCTTTCACCGTCTGGACGGTGCCCAGAACGGCGTTCATGGTGATGACGGCCAGAATGACCACCATGCTCTCCACGTCCCCCAGGGCAGCGGAGATGATGGCGGCGATGATGAGGATCATCACCAAAAAGTCCAGAAACTGCTCCAGGAAGATCCGGAGGGTGCTCTTTTTGCCCCCCTCCCGCAGCTCGTTGGGGCCGTACTGCGCCAGCCGCCGGGCGGCCTCCTGGCCGGAGAGACCCCCTGGCCCGCTCTGGAGACCGTCGCCCAATTCCTGGCCGGTCTGCTGCCAAATTTCCTTCTTGTGATCCATTGGTTTTCTTCCTTTCTTTTGCGGAAGCCTTGAAAAAACAAAAAAGCGAGCCCTTTTGCGCCAATGCTCCCTGCACTGCTGCAAAAGTCTCGCCATTTCAACCCGAAGCGGGGCCATGCCCGTACTGACGCCGCGGGTCCACAAAAAACTGTGCCAGCTACTCCCTTTTTCACAGGGCATCATATCCTATTTTGGCGCGCTTGTCAAGGGGG
>JAEDJB010000137.1 GCA_016296565.1 Oscillospiraceae bacterium | reverse complement strand
AACCAAAAACGAGGTGACCCTATGTTACAAATCAAACGCATGCCCGTGGGGCAGATCGGCACCAACTGCTATCTCCTGGAGGACCCGGAGACCATGACCTGCGTGGTCATTGATCCCGGCGACCAGGCAAACGACATCGACCGGGAGATCCGCAAGGCCGGCATGACCCCCGTGATGATCCTCATCACCCACGGCCACTTCGACCATGTGCTGGGGGTCCCCGGCCTGCTGGAAAAGTGGCCCGGTATCCCCGTCTACGTCCACAAGAGCGAGGTCAACTGGGACAAGACCGGGGACAACTATATGCTCCTGGCCCCTGTGGAGGGCATCCAGACCGTGAAGGAAGGGGACACCATCGACTTTGCCGGGACCAAGATCCAGGTGATGCACACCCCCGGCCACTCCCCCGGCTCCGTGACCTACCGGGTGGGAGACGTGCTCTTCTGCGGGGACACCCTCTTTGCCGGCTCCTGCGGCCGCACGGACTTTGTGGGGGGCAGCGTGGGCCAGATTCTCCAGTCCCTGAAGCGCCTGGCCCAGCTGGAGGGCAACCTGCGGGTCTGCCCCGGCCATGAGAGCACCACCAGCCTGGACGCAGAGCGCGCTCACAACCCCTTCGTCCGCCAGGCCCTGCGATGAAGCTGTTTTTCTCCGGCCACCAGGAAAAGTACGCCGTGGAGCAGACCCTGCTCACCCTCTTTCCCCAGGAGCGGCCGGTTTACCCGGACCAGGCCCCCGGGGGAGACAACGAGCTGGAACTTACCTTCTCCCGGGGCAAGACCTGGTGCACCGCCTCGGCCCTTCTCCGCCGGGAGGGGAAGACCTACGCCAGGCGCTGCCGGGTGCGCACCGATGCCCTCCCCGCTGACGACCCGGTGACCGCCACCCGGCTCACCCGCCGGACCCTCCAGCGGGCCTTCTACCTGGCGGCGGTGGAGCACCTGGGGACCGAGCCCCCCTGGGGGATGCTCTCCGGGGTGCGGCCGGTGAAGCTCCCCACCCGGGCCATGGAGGCGGGCGCCACCCCGCGCCAGGCGGAGGCCATGCTCCGGGATCAGTACCGGGTTACCCCCGCCCGCCGGGCTCTGGCCATGGACTGCGCCCAGGCCAGCCTGGCGGTGAAGCGGTCCCTCCAGCCCCAGGAGATCTCCCTCTATGTGGGCATCCCCTTCTGTCCCACCCGGTGCGCCTACTGCTCCTTCATCTCCTCCTCCGGCTCTGCCAACCGGCTGATTCCCGCCTATCTGGAGGGGCTGCTCCAGGAGATTGATGCCGCCGGGGCCGCCTGCCGCCGGGCGGGGAAAACCGTCCGCTCGGTCTACATCGGCGGGGGCACCCCCACCACCCTCTCCGCCGACCAGCTGACCCAGCTGATGGACCGGCTGAATTCCGCTTTCGATCTCAAGCCCGGTACGGAGTTTACCGTGGAGGCCGGCCGGCCGGACACCATTACCCGGGAAAAGCTGGAAGCCATCCGGGACGGCGGAGGAAACCGGATCTCCGTAAACCCCCAGACCATGTCCGACCAGGTGCTGGAAGCCATCGGCCGCAGCCACCGGGCGGAGGACATCCGCCGGGCTTACGCCCTGGCCCGGGAGGTTCAGGTGGGGGCCGTCAACATGGACCTGATCGCCGGTCTGCCTGCGGACACAGCAGAGGGCTTTCAGGAGACCTTAAACCAGGTGATCGCCCTGGACCCGGAGAATATTACGGTGCACACCCTGGCCCTCAAGCGGGGAGCACGGCTCCGCCAGGAGGAGGCCCCTCTCCCCACCGGGGAAGAGGTGGCCCGGATGCTGTCCTTTGCCTGGCAGGCTCTGCGCCAGGCTGGGTACCTGCCCTACTACCTCTACCGGCAGAAGTTCATGTCCGGCGCCTTCGAAAACGTGGGCTGGTGCAAGCCGGGGTATGAAAATGTATATAATATCTGCATGATGGAGGAGCTGCACACCGTCCTCTCCCTGGGAGCCGGCGGCGTGACCAAAACCATCGGGGAGGGGTGCGTGGCCCGGCTGGCCAACCCCAAGTATCCCCAGGAATACATCCAGCAGATCCAGCGAATCGTGGCCGAAAAGGCCGCCTGGGTCTGATCCTATTTCTTCCGTTTTGTGACTTACACCCTTGACTCGCCTGAAAGGAGGCATTATCATGGCATATCAGCTTCGGGAAATCAACCGCCGCATTGACCAGGACGTGAAAGGCTTTTTGGAGGAGTGCGACGACCAGTATGCCCAGAAGGTCAGCGCCGCCGCTGACGTAATCCTGAACAACCTGTCCCTGAGCCCCATCGTCCTGCTGTCCGGTCCCTCCGGCTCCGGCAAGACCACCACCGCCCTGAAAATCGAAGAGGAGCTGGAAAAGCGGGGGGTCCTCACCCACACCATCTCCATGGACAACTACTTCAAAACCCTGGACCCCAAGACCGCCCCCCGCACCGCCGAGGGCATGGTGGACTATGAGTCCCCCCTGTGCATGGACATGGACCTGCTGAACCTGCACTTTGCCAAGCTCTCCAAGGGCGAGACCATTCTGGTCCCCAAGTTTGAGTTTGCCCGGCAGATGCGCAACGATCATCTGGGCACCCCCCTCCGCCTGGGGAAGAACGAGGTGGCCATCTTCGAGGGCATCCACGCCCTCAACGACGACTGCGCCGGCCGGAACCCCCAGGCCACCTGCATCTATATCTCCGCCCGGTCCGACGTGCTGGAAGGGGAGGAGCTGCGGTTTAAGGGCACCTGGATGCGCCTGACCCGCCGGGCCGTCCGGGACTACAACTTCCGGGGCACCGGGGTGGCCGAGACCATGGATATGTGGGCCAACGTGCGCCGGGGGGAGAAGCTCTACATCTCTCCCTTCAAGCACCGGGCCAACTATATCTTCGACTCCTCCCTGCCCTATGAGGTCTCCGTCATGAAGAACTACGCCATGCCCCTGCTGGAGGCCGTCCCCCAGGAGAACGTCCGCCGCCGGGAACTGCTGGACCTGATTAAAGGCTTCGAGCATTTCCAGCCCATCGACCCCGACCTGGTTCCCCCCGCCTCCCTCATCCGGGAGTTTATCGGCGGCGGAACCTACGAATATTAAGCAATCAACTCTCAGGTGAAGAAACCTGTTACCAACAAGAAGGAAAGGAAGTTTTACAAACCATGTCTGAAGAATGTACCCATGACTGCAGCACCTGCGGGTCCAGCTGCTCCACAGTGGACGCGAAGGATCTTCTGGCGCCGCTGAACAAGTACTCCTCCATTAAGCACGTCTATGCCGTGATGTCCGGCAAGGGCGGCGTGGGCAAGAGCTCCGTCACCGCCTCCCTGGCCACCGCCATGGCCAAGAAGGGCTTCAAGGTGGGCATTATGGACGCCGACATCACCGGCCCCTCCATCCCCAAGGCCTTCGGCCTGAACACCCGGGCGGTGGGCGATGGGGAGAGCATCTTCCCCGAGTTCACCCTGGGGGGCATCAAGGTCATGTCCCTGAACCTGCTGCTGGAAAACCCCGCTGACCCGGTCATCTGGCGGGGCAGCCTGCTGGGCGGCGTGGTCAAGCAGTTCTGGAGCGACGTGAACTGGGGCGAGCTGGACTATCTGTTCATCGACATGCCTCCCGGAACCGGCGACGTGCCCCTCACCGTCTTCCAGTCCATCCCCGTGGACGGCATCGTGGTGGTCACCGCTCCCCAGGACCTGGTGTCCCTCATCGTCACCAAGGCCGTGCGCATGGCCGACATGATGCACAAGCCCATCCTGGGCGTGGTGGAGAACTACAGCTACTTCCAGTGCGACAAGTGCGGGGAGAAGCACTATATCTTCGGCCAGAGCAACCTGGACCAGGTGGCCGCCAACCTGGGCGTGAAGGTTCTGGCTCAGATCCCCATGGACCCCGCCATGGCTCAGGCTATGGACCAGGGCGCTGTGGAGAACCTGGAGCACAACTATCTGGACCCTGTGGCCGACCAGATTCTGGAGCACGAGAAGAAGTAATTTTGCGCAAGCAAGCCGCGCCGGCAGGGAAGGGGCGACCCCATCCCGCCGGCGCGGTTTTTTAAGAAAAGGAGGCGAAAACGCCCATGAAACTCATTTCCTGGAACGTCAACGGACTGCGGGCCTGCCTGAAGAAGGACTTTATGGCGGCCTTCCAGAGCCTGGACGCGGATATCTTCTGCCTGCAGGAGACCAAGCTCCAGCACCACGCCGGTCAGGCGGACGAGATCACCCTGCCCGGCTACCACCAGTTCTGGAACAGCGCCGTGAAGAAGGGCTACTCCGGGGTGGCGGTGTTCACCAAGGAGGAACCTCTGTCCGTCACCTACGGCCTGGGGAAGGAGGAGCACGACCAGGAGGGCCGGGTCATCACCGCCGAGTACCCGGGGTTCTATCTGGTGTGCTGCTACACCCCCAACTCCCAGAATGAGCTCAAGCGCCTGGACTACCGGATGACCTGGGAGGACGACTTCCGGGCTTACTTACAGAAGCTGGACGAGACCAAGCCGGTGGTGCTCTGCGGGGACCTGAACGTGGCCCACCAGGAGATCGACCTGAAAAACCCCAAGACCAACCGCCGCAACGCCGGGTTTACGGATGAGGAGCGGGAGAAGATGACCCGGCTGCTCTCCGCCGGGTTTACGGACACCTTCCGGGCCCTGCACCCCGATCTGGAGGGGGCCTATTCCTGGTGGAGCTACCGGTTCCACGCCCGGGAAAAGAACGCAGGGTGGCGCATTGACTACTTCATCGTGTCCAACCGGCTGATGGAGCAGGTGAAGGACGCCTCCATCCACAGCGAAATCTTCGGCAGCGACCACTGCCC
>JAEDJB010000136.1 GCA_016296565.1 Oscillospiraceae bacterium | reverse complement strand
CGCCGCGCCGTGCGGCTGTACATAACGGTCATGTCATAGATTTTTTTGGCCAATTCCGAGTTGGCCTCACCGGGCAGCAGACGCCACTGCCAGTTGCCCTCCGGGATCCCGGGGATGTTCATGCGGTGGTATTGGCCCAGGCCCAGATAGTCCTGCATCTGTGCCACGAACAGATCAGCCACACTGCTCTGTCCGCCCCGCAGGACGCCCCAGTGAAAGCCCTCCTCATCGTTAAGGCCCAGATACCGCTTGGCATAGTCAATATCCTCCGCAGCGGCCTCCTGACGCCACAGCTCCAGCGGGCTGTTGTCATGGGTGCCGGTGTAGCACACACAGTGCCGGGGATAGGTGTGGGGCAGATAGTTGCTGGTATCCCGGGAGTCAAAGGCAAATTCCAGCACCTTCATGCCGGGCCAGCCGGAATCGTGCAGCAGCTGCTGCACAGAGGGAGTGGGATAGCCCAGATCCTCGGCAATAAACTCCAACTGGGGGAACCAGCCGGTCAGCGCGCGGATGAGGGACATGCCGGGGCCTTTGCACCACTGGCCGTTCTTGGCGGTTTTGTCGCCGTAGGGCACCGCCCAATAGGTGTCCAGTCCCCGGAAATGGTCAATACGGATCACGTCATACAGCTTGCCGGCGCCGTCGATACGACGGATCCACCAGCCGTAGCCGTCGTCGCGCATAGCGTCCCAGCGATAGAGGGGTGTGCCCCACAGCTGGCCGTCCTCAGAGAAATAGTCAGGCGGTACGCCGCTGACCGCAGTGGGAATGCACTGGTCATCCAACTGGAAGAACTGCGGCTCGGCCCATACATCGGCGCTGTCCATGGGAACATAGATGGGCAGATCACCGATCACCTGAATGTCCAGGCTGTGGAGATAGTCCCGCAACGCCGTCCATTGCTGAAAGAAGAGAAACTGGATATAGACAAACAGCTCCACATCTTCCTGCAGCTGCTTGCGGTATTGTTCCAGTACTTCCGGCGTTTTCCGCAGCCGCAGCGCCTCGTCGGGCCACTCCGTCCACGCCTTCATGCCGAAATGACGCTTGCATGCCATAAACAGGGCGTAATCCTCCAGCCAACGGCTGTTCTCCGCCCGAAAAGCGGCAATTTCCGCCGCGTCCCGCTGCCAACCCCGCTGCTTTGCCAGCGCCAGCACCTTGAAGCGGCTCTCGTAAATCTTGCCGTAGTCCACATAGCGGGGCTCGCTGCCCCACTGGCAGCATTCGACTTCCCCGCGCTCCAGCAGGCCGTCGGCCATCAGCATATCCAAATCGATGAAGTAGGGATTTCCGGCGAAAGTAGAGAAGCTCTGATAGGGGGAGTCTCCATAGCTGGTGGGGCCGAGAGGCAGCATCTGCCAGTAATGCTGGCCCGCCTCATGGAGAAAATCAGCAAAATCATAGGCTGCTTTGCCCAGCGTGCCGATGCCATAGGGTGACGGCAGGGAGGAGACAGCAAGCAAAATACCACTGGAACGATTCATAGTCTAATTCTTCTTTCCATGACAGAATGAAAAGGTCATACGTTCTTTCGCGCCGCATATGCGGCGCGAAAGAGCAAAATGCTTCTTGGGACGGTAAGTGTGTCTGAGGGGATATGCGGTCAGACTGCCAGCGGGCATCAGCCCTTGACGGCGCCTGCGGCCACGCCCTTGATGATGTGCTTCTGGCAGCACAGATAGAAGATAATAACGGGGATAATGCTCATCAGGATCAACGCCATGGTAGCGCCCATGTCCACCTGACCGTAGCTGCCCTTCAGATACTGCACCACAATGGGGATGGTACGGTAATCGTTGATATCCAGCACCAGGAACGGCAGCAGGAAGTCGTTCCATACCCACATGATCTCCAGCACACCCACGGAAATGAACGTGGGCTTCATCATGGGAAGCACCACCAGGAAGAAGGTACGCAGCGGTCCGCAGCCATCGATAGCGGCGGCTTCCTCGATCTCCAGAGGGATGGATTTGACGAAGCCGGCGAACATAAACACCGCAAGACCCGCGCCAAAGCCCAGGTAGACCACGGGAATCGCCCATGGGGTGTCCAAGTGCAGCTTGTTGGCGGTGCGGGACAGGGTGAACATCACCATCTGGAAGGGCACCACCATGGAGAACACGCACAGGTAGTAGACGATCTTGCTGAACAGGCTGCCTACGCGAGCCACATACCATGCTGCCATGGAGGTACACAGCAGGATCAGCGCGGAAGAGACAATGGTAATGAACAAGCTGTAAAATACGGCTTTGATAAAGGGATAGCTGCCGAACGTCATACCCTTGATATAGTTCTGCAGCCCCATGAAAGTGTCCTCATTGGGCAGGGCAAAGGTCTCCGTGTTTACGGCGGCGTTGCTCTTGAAGGAGTTTATCAGCACGATCAGAATAGGCAGAACGTAGATGATGCAGATCACAGCAAATACCACGGTCAGCACCATTTTGCGGCGGTCTTCTCTGGTTTTCAAAGTGTTTCGCATCACTGCTGCACCTCCTTTTTACGAGTGGACCGCAACTGGATCAGGCCGATGGCTGCCACCAGAATAAAGAACAGAACTGCCTTGGCCTGGGCTGTACCACGGTTATTACCGCTGGAGGAATAGAAGGAGTTGTAGATGTTCAGTGCCAGCATCTCAGTAGTTTTGATGACACTGCCGTCCGCCTGCTGCAGGAAGGGGCGACCGGCTGTCAGTGCCAGGTTCTGGTCAAACAGCTTGAAGCCGTTGGTCAGCGTCAGGAAGATGCAGATGGTGAAGGAACTCATCATGTTGGGAATCGTCACCTTCCACAGGGTCTGCCAGCGGGTGGCGCCGTCGATGCGGGCGGCCTCCAGCATATCCTCCGGCACTGCCTGCAGACCGGCGATATAGATGATCATCATATAGCCTACCTGCTGCCAGCAGATGAGGATGATCAGACCCCAGAAACCGAACTTGCTGTTCAGCACCACGGAGGTGTTGTACTTCACCAGGATACCGTCAAAGATCATGGACCAGATATAGCCCAGCACGATGCCGCCGATCAGGTTGGGCATAAAGAACACCGTGCGGAACAGGTTGGAACCCTTGATGCCCTGGGTCAGAGCATAGGCCACGGCAAAGGCCAGCGTATTGATGAACAGCACCGACACGAAGGCAAACAACGCCGTGAACCAGAAGGCGTGGAGGAAGCTGCTGTCAGAGAATGCCTTGATGTAGTTGTCAAACCATACCCAATCCCACTGGCTGATCACTTTGAACTTACAGAAAGACAAAAACACGCCTTGCAGGAAAGGGTACAGAAACCCAATGCAAAAGGCGGCAAAGGTGGGCAGAAGGAACAGCCACACCATCCTCTGAATCGGCCGGCGGATCAGACGGCTGTTCAATGCCGCTGCATCCCTCTTACGTTTTATTTGCTTCATTTGACCACTCCTGTTCTCCGTGATATCGTTATGGCGAAAGCTCTCAGCCGAAACAGATTTCGACCGACAGCTTTCGTCATAGCAGGGGGATCGGGGGAAAATGGGGGCGGGCGAAAGCCCGCCCCCGTAAGTTATGCAGTTACAGAGATGTCTCAGGCGTTCTCGTTGGCGTACTGGGTAGCCCAGCCTTCCACGAAAGCGGTCTTGACGTCATCCCAGCTGCCGTTGCCGGCGGTGTACTTGCTCAGCGCATCCACCACGGCGGCACGCCAGTCGTTCACAGCGGGCGTGTAGTTAAAGGCCCAGGTGACAGGATAGCAGCCATTGGCAACATACTCGTTGGCCAGGGCGCTGAAGGGGTTGCTGGGAGCCTTGGAGGAGTTGAAGGGGCAAGCGCCGAACTGCTCAGCCATCATAGAGGTGCCTTCCTCGGAGGTAACGACCCAGTACAGGAAGTCCAGAGTGGCCTTGATGTCCTCTTCCTTGGCGTTCTTGTTAACGGACCAGTAGTTCTCGGTACCGGTGCACAGACCGGCCTTCTCCTCACCCTCAACACCGCAGTAGATGGGGATCATGGTCAGATCGTCGGGGTTCATGCCGAACTTCTCGGTCAGGTTGCTGTACTCCCAAGTGCCGTTCTGATAGAACACAGCCTTGCCCTCGCCGAACTCAGCCTCAGCCTGATCGCCGGTGGCGGTCAGCAGAGCAGCGCCGGTGGTGGCGGAGTCAGTGATGTACAGATCCCAAACCTTCTTGTAGTTGTCCAGATAGGTGCCCTTGATGGTGGCGGGCTTGGAGCTGACGCCGTCATCACGGAACTCATAGAACAGAGGCATATTGGCCAGGTGGCCGGAGAAACGCCAGGAGGAAGAGCCGTCCAGACCGGCGGAGGTGAAGGCGTCGAAGCCCAGCTCACCGGCGCGGGCGTGAATGTCATCAGCAACGGCCTTCAGGGAGTCGAAGTCGGTGATCTCATCCAGAGAGTGGCCGGCCTGCTCCAGCAGCGCCTTGTTGACGATGATGCCGTAGGTCTCCAGGCAGTAGGCAATGGAGATGACCTCGCCGTCGGCGTTCTTCAGAGCGTAGTCCTTGGAAGCCAGCTCATTGTACACAGCGCTGTCGCTCAGGTCATAGCAGAAATCGCCCCAAGTGGCGACGCCGCCCTCGTTGCACTGGAACAGGGTGGGAGCGCCGTCCTTGTCCATCTCGGAAACGAGCATGGTCTCATACTCGCCGGAAGCGGCAGTAACGACCTTGACAGGCACGCCGGTCTGCTCAGTGTAGGTCTTGGCCAGAGCCTGCCAGGCCTCCTCGGCCTCGGGCTTGAAGTTCAGGTAATAGACACTGCCGGTGGCAGCGTCACCGTCACCTTCGCCCTGTGCGCCGCTGTTTCCGCCGCA
>JAEDJB010000135.1 GCA_016296565.1 Oscillospiraceae bacterium | reverse complement strand
ATAGTCCCGGAACCAGGAGGACAGGGAGATGTGCCACCGCCGCCAGAACTCGGTGACACTTTTGGAGATATAGGGGTAGTTGAAGTTGATGCAGAACTCAAAGCCCAGCATCCGGCCCAGGCCCCGGGCCATGTCGGAGTATCCGGAGAAGTCAAAGTAGAGCTGGAGGCTGTAGGCAATGGCCCCGCACCAGGCCGCCAGGGTGCCGGCGGCCACCGGGTCGGCGGAGACGGTGTCCCACAGAATGCCGAACTGGTTGGCCAGCAGGACCTTTTTCGCCATGCCCACCATGAACAGCCGCACCCCGGAGTTAAACAGGGTGGGGGTCTCCTTCCGGGAGACCAGCTGTTCGTTCACGTCCTTGTACCGGACAATGGGGCCGGCAATAAGCTGGGGGAACAGGGAGATGTAGCAGGCAAAGTTAATGAAGTTCCCCGAGGCCTCGCAGTCTCCCCAGTACACGTCGATCAGGTAGGACACCGCCTGGAAGGTATAGAAGGAGATGCCGATGGGCAGGGCAATGTCCACCTGGGGAATGCCCGACAGGCCGGGGATGTGCCGCAGGGTGTCCGCAAACAGGCCCGCGTACTTAAACACACCCAGGGCGGCCAGGTTCAGGATGATGCCCACCACCAGCACCGCCCGGCGGCGGCTCTGGCTGCTCTGGCGGGCCATGAGAACTCCGCCGAAGAAGTTCACCAGGATGGACCCGATCATAATGAGGATGTAGATGGGCTCGCCGTAGGCGTAAAACACCAGGTTGGCCAGCAAAAGGAAGAAGTTCCGGAACTTGAAGGGCAGCAGGTGGCTGACCAGCAGCACCACCGTCAGAAACAAGAACAGGAAGGGCAAACTTGAAAAGACCATAGGCTCTTACATTCTCCTGTAAATACTGCCGGGCAGTCTTCCGATTGCCCGGCAGTGTCATCGTTTGATTGTCTGGGGGTTAACCCACTGCGCTCTGGAAGGCGGAGACCATGGCGTCATAGTGCTCCGAGAAGAACAGGCCCACGTAAACGCCCTGGGTGACCACGTCGCAGTTCTCGGCCAGTTCCAGGCTGGCAGGGTCATAGGAGGCAGCCTGCTCAGCAATGGAAGACAGGCGGGCGGTCAGCTGGTCTGCCACAGCGGCAGCGGCAGTTTCGTCCGCAGCCTGGACCAGCACGATCTCCTGGGGGAACGCGCCGCTGGAGGTGGCGTTGAAGCCGGCGGCGGCCACCACCTGGTCAGCGGGGAGCTGATAGGTGCTGATGAGCTTGTCAGCGGCCAGATCCACATAGTCGGTGATGCCGCAGTCGGCCACCAACTGGGCGCTGAGGGCAGTCAGGTCCACATCTACCGTTTCGGTCTGGGTCGGTTCGTTTTCCGCAGCGGGATCGGGGGTTTCCTCCGCCTCACCGCCGCAGGCGCACAGGGTCAAGAGCATCGTCAGGGCCAGCAGGACCCCCACAAGAGAGACTAACTTTTTCATACTTCCTCATTCATCCTCCATACTGTATTTCTTTACTTCAGTGCCTCCGGCACATGGGTCAGCAGGTAGTCGGTCCACGCCTCGGCGCCGTTGTAATTTAAATGAATCCCCATGGCCTTGTCCCCGCTGAAGTCCGCCCGCAGGCAGCCGGTCTCGTCAGACAGGGCCTCGGCTACGTTCACATAGTACCATTCTCTTTCCTGGCAGATGCCCTGCATCTGGGTGTTGAAGGCCTGGATGGTGGTGTTGTTCAGGCTGTCGTCCGCCCGGGGGCTGTCCGCCGTCATGGGGGTGACGGACTGGATGAAAATGGTGGCCTGGGGGGATTTGGCCAGGATCTCGTCAATCAATGTTACCAAATCCTGACACGCTCTGTCAACACCTCCGGCAATACAATTCATACCTAACATCACATAAATTTTTTTCGCGCCGCTCTCTGCCACGCCGTCCTCCAGCCGGGGGTGCCGGCCGGAGCCCTTGGGGTATTCCGGCAGCCGCTCGTGGCCGGCGGAATAGGTCAGTGCTCCCGTCTGGCTCAGGCTCACCGAACAGAAAAAGGCGGGGCTGCTCAGGCGGCCATAGCTGTCGTTGTAGGTTTCCAGCATGACGGAAACCGAGTCTCCGATAAAGGCCGCGTCCTGGAACCAATCGGCGGCGACCGCCTGGGAGGCGGGCACCACCGGGTCAAAGGGCGGCTCCTCGGGTTGGGTGGTTTCTTCCGGTTCCTGTCCTGTCTGCTCTGTTTGCTGGGGCTCTCCGCAGGCGCACAGGCTAAGCAGGAGCAGCAGGGCAAGGAATCCTGTCAGGCATCGTTTCATGGTGGTTCTCCTCTCCGTTTCACAGATACCTCTATCCTACTGTCCAATTCTTGAAAAAGTGTTAAGTTTTCCTTACGTTTTTCTCAAGATATCCCCCCGTTACAGCAGGTCCTCGGGAATGTGGTTTTTCAGGTAGTTCACCCAGACCTTGGCGCCGTCGTAGGTGAAGTGCATGCCCATGGAGGTCTTGTCGCTGCAGTAGTCCTGAATCAGGAACCCGTTCTCGTCCTTGAACTTCTCCGCCACGTTCAGGTAGTACCACCGGTTCTGCTGGCAGATCTCCTGCATTCTGGCGTTGAAGGCGTTGATGGTGTCGTTGTTGAGTTTCTCGGTGAAGATGGTGCTGGTCTCGGCCATGGGGGTCACCGACTGGACAATGATCTGCACGTCGGGGTTCTTGGCCATGATGTTGTTCAGGATGGTCACATAGTCCCCGGTGGACTTCTCCAGGCCGTAGGCGATGTTGTCCATGCCCAGCATCACATAGACCACCTTGGCGCCGCAGGCGGCCACGCTGTCCTCAATGGGCGGCTTCTGGCCGGAGCCCTTGGGATACTCCGGCAGGATCTTCCCGGTGAGCATGTTGGTGGGGCTCATGCTGCCGGCGCAGAGGAACTGGGCGTTGCCCAGAGCGCCGCTGGCGCCGCAATAGCTCTCCAGGGTCAGGGAGATGGAGTCGCCGATGAACACCGCCTTGTCAAAGAAGGAGATGGGTCCCTCCTCCTCCGAGGCCGGAACCAGGGCGGTGAAGGGGATGTCCGTGTAGCTGTCGTAGAGGCTGTCGTAGGCTCCGGGGCTCAGGTCCACCAGGTCGACCCCCTCGGGGATGCTGGTGCTGGCCGCCGCCATCACCCGGTAGATCACCGCCGCCACCTCCTGGCGGGACATGTTCTCCGCCGGGCGGAAAAAGCCGTTGTCATAGCCCTTGATCACCCCGGAGATCTGGCAGGCGGTGACGCCGCTGCGGGCATACTCCTGGATGTACAGGGAATCCTTGAACTGGTCGGTATTTGTCACCTGGATGAGGGAGATCTGCTCCAGGGCGGCAAACCGGGCCAGGATGGTGCACACCTGCTCCCGGGTCAAGAGGCTCTCCGGCTGGAAGGTGTCCTCCGTGGCGCCGCTGACCAGGCCCTGCTGGTAGGCCCAGCACACCGCGTCGTAAAGCTCGGAGGCCTCCTCCACGTCGGTGAAGGTGGGCACGGCCATCTCGTCCTTCCCCTTGGCGGCCTTGTCCCGCTTCTTGAAGACGCCCTGGTCCATATTATAGAGATAGAGCACCAGATTGCCCCGGTTCTCGTCCTGGGTGGGCTCGAACTTCTCGCTGCTGGGCAGGACGCCCGCCTTGTTCAGCTCCGTGATGTACTGGTAGCTCCACATGTTTTCGTTTACGTCAAGATAAGGGTTGGTCCATTCCTGGTTCTGCGCCGCGTGGGAGCGGCCCAGGGAGACCCCAGAAAATAAAACCAAAAATGCCAGGAACCAACAAATGGTCTGTTTCACCCACATCACCCTCCGGAAAAGTCCTCTTCTGGCGCTGGAATATGCGCAAAAATACGATTGTATTGTACTGAACACTCTGCATCAAAAGTGCACCAAATTCCCTCTGTTTTCCCCCTTTTCCGCCCTTGTCCGCGCATCTTCTTTTCTTCCCGGAAAACCCGGGGAAAAATCCTGTGGCGCACGGGGGAAAAAGGTGGTATACTAACCAGGAAAAACACAGAGAATCAGGGGGAATGGACGTGGAAAAACGAGAACAGCCCATTGGCGTCTTTGACTCCGGCCTGGGAGGCATCAGCGTGCTGCGGGCCTGCGTGGAGCTGCTGCCCCGGGAGGATTTTCTTTTCTTCGGCGACTCCGCCAACGCCCCCTACGGGGAAAAGACCCTGGAGCAGGTCCGGGCCCTTACGGTGCAGAGCATCGACGGCCTGCTGGCCCAGGGAGTAAAGGCGGTGGTGGTGGCCTGCAACACCGCCACCAGCGCGGCCATCGGCCTTCTGCGGGAGCGGCACCCGGCGGTGCCCATCATCGGCATCGAGCCGGCGGTGAAGCCCGCGGCCCAGGCCCAGGACAGCTCCTCGGTGATCGTCATGGCCACCCCCCTCACCATCCACGAGGACAAGTACCAGAAGCTGGCCGCTGCCTTCCGGGACCAGGCCAACGTGATCTCCCTGCCCTGCAAGGGGCTGGCGGAGATGGTGGAGAAGGGTATACTGGAAGGGCCGGAGCTGGACGCTTACCTTCAGGAGCTGCTGCTCCCCTTCCGCCACTGCAGCGTGGAGTATATCGTCCTGGGCTGCACCCACTACCCCTTTGTGCGGAACGCCATCCGCAAAAATTTCGGCCGGCCGGTGGAGATCATCGACGGCAGCGGCGGCACCGCCCGGCAGCTCAAGCGCCAGCTGGCAGCACGGGAGCTGCTCACCACTCGCCGGGGCCACGGCTCCGTTGTCTTCCGCAACAGCGACCCGGACAAGCTCCCCATGAGCCGGGCTCTCTTTCAGATGGAATACTAACAACTGTCGAAA
>JAEDJB010000134.1 GCA_016296565.1 Oscillospiraceae bacterium | reverse complement strand
CGTTGTCCTTCCCGTTCTCCTGGGCGGTGAGCAGGAACAGGCCGTATGTCATGTTGTAAAGTGCTTTTGTATCCATAGCAAACACCTCAAGGAAAGCAGACTGGGCGAGAGAGGTCTCTCGCCCAGCCGGTATTTTCAGACGATCTTACTTGAAATAACGCTCCAGCAGACCCTTCAGAGCCTTGCCGTGGCGGGCCTCGTCACGAGCCATCTCGTGGACGGTGTCGTGGATGGCGTCCAGGTTCAGAGCCTTGGCGCGCTTGGCCAGGTCGGTCTTGCCGGCGGTAGCGCCGTTTTCGGCCTCAACGCGCATCTCCAGGTTCTTCTTGGTGGAGTCGGTGACAACCTCGCCCAGCAGCTCTGCAAACTTAGCAGCGTGCTCAGCCTCTTCCCAAGCGGCCTTTTCCCAGTACAGGCCGATCTCAGGATAGCCCTCGCGATGGGCCACGCGGGCCATAGCCAGGTACATACCGACCTCGGTGCACTCGCCGTTGAAGTTGGCGCGCAGGTCAGCCATGATGTCCTCGGGAGCACCCTGGGCCACGCCCACCACATGCTCAGCGGCCCAGCTCATATCGGGGCCCTGCTCCACGAACTTGCTGCCGGGAGCCTTGCACTGAGGACACTCCTTGGGGGGCTCGTCGCCTTCATGAACATAACCGCAAACGCTGCAAACATACTTGCTCATAGTATTTATCCTCCGTAATCCGCCTTTCAAGAAAATGGGAAAGGCTTAGTATAGATGGTTTTATCGGCCGCTAGGCCGGTGAGTTTATTTTACCCGATATCTAGGGGATTGTAAAGGGCCAACGACCACATATTTTGTAGCTTTTTGCCTTTTTTATGTGATGGCAGTCACAGCTTTTTCATTTCCTCCAGAAGACTCTCCCGGTCGTAGAGGGCGGAGAGCACCGGCAGCATGGCGTTGGGGGAAAGATGGGCCGGAAGCCCCAGCTTTTTCAGCAGGGCCTGCCGCTTTTCCCGGCTGCCCTCCCCGCCGGACAGACCGCAGGCGAACAGGTCCGCCTTGGTGAGGGGCGCGGGTTTTTCCCCCGCCTCCTCTTCGTCCAGGATGGTGGCCCCCGCCCG
Organism: Oscillospiraceae bacterium; assembly: GCA_016296565.1. Classification (GTDB taxonomy): domain Bacteria; phylum Bacillota; class Clostridia; order Oscillospirales; family Oscillospiraceae; genus Evtepia. Next base: position 3,764 of record JAEDJB010000134.1, on the reverse strand, counting down.
GCGCAGGGCCTGGAGGAGTACCTCCGGCTCCATGCCCTCCACCCCCAGCTTGCCCTCCTTGCCGGGTTTGCGCTTGCGGCGCTCCTTTCCGTAGCAGTCGGGGATGTAGGCGTGCTTCACCTGGTCCGGGGGCAGAGCCCCCTTCAGGTGGTTGCGGATGACGAAGCCCGCTCCGTCGCTGTCGGTCAGCAGGATCAGCCCCCGCTTCTCCCCGATCTTCCGCAGCAGGGCCAGCTGCTCCTTGTCCTTAAAAATGCCGAAGCCGGAGGTCTCCAGGATCACCGTGTCCACCAGCTGGGCCAACTTGTTTTTGTCGTACCGGCCCTCCACCACGATGGCCTCTTTGATTTTCAGCATGAAACCCCTCCCGCGGACAGCTCCAGCATCAGGGAAATCAGCAGCTCCTTGGCGTCCGCTCCGGCCACAGACTTCATGGCAAGGTCGGTCTCCGCGCACCGGCCCATGGCGTGCTTGCACCAGGCCAGGTTGTGGCGGCGGGCCCCCTCCATGAGCTTATCCGCCGGGTAGGTGGAGCGCATCCCCCACAGCTCCATGAGCCACCGGCTGCTCCTGCCGGTTTCCAGGGCGATGCGGGCGGTGTAGAGCTGGCGCAGGTGCTTGCCCAGCACCGCCAGGATCATGATGGGGGCCTGCTGGAGCCGCAGCAGGTCGTTCAGCACGGAAAAGGCCTTGTCGAAGTTCTTCCGGGAGAGGGCGTCGGTCATCTGAAACACCACCGCGTCGATAACGGGGATGGCCACCGCGTCAATGTCCTGCCGGGTGACCCGGCGGTTCTTGGCATAGGCCCCGATCTTTTCAATTTCCGAGATCAGCCCGTTCATCAGGTCCCCGCACAGGAAGATGAGATACTGGGCGTCGGCGGTATCGATGTCGTGGCCCTGGGCCCGGAACCGGCGGCCGATCCAGTCCACCAGGTCGTTCTGGGCCTGGCGGGCAAACTGAACCACCTGGCCGTGCTCCTTGATGGCCCCCGCCAGCTTTTTCATCCGGGCGTCGCTCTTGTAGGGCACTGTGTCGTAGACGAACACCAGGCAGCAGTAGTCAGGCAGGTCGGAGAGGAGCTGGGCCATCAGGTTCCGCTCGGCCTCGGGGGCCTTGAAGATATCATAGTCCTCCGCCACCAGCAGGGTCCGTGGACTCATCATGGGCAGGGCATCCACGGTCTCCGCCAGCTTCTGGACGGTGAGGGTCTTTCCCGGCAGCAGGTGGTAGTTGAAGCTCTCCATCCCGGCGGGGATGAGCTTGGCCTTCATCTGGTCCAGGTAGTAGTCCCGAAGGTAGGCCTCCTCCCCGTGGAAGATGTACAGGGACCCCAATGTCCCCGCGGACAGGTCCTTTTTCAGCTTGCGGTAGGCCTCGTCGGTCTTTTTTTCCGGTCGTTTCGCCATGGGCGTTCCCCCTATTCAATGGAGATGGTCACCGTACCCATCCGGTCGGTGCGGTAAACGGATGCACCCGCCGCCGCCAGCCGGTCCAGCACGGCCGGGGCAGGGTGCCCGTAGCTATTGTTTTGCCCCACGGAGATCACAGCGGTCTCCGGGGTGAAGGCCTCCAGCAAGGCCTGGCTGGTGGCGTACTGGGAGCCGTGGTGGCCCGCCACCAGCAGTTCTCCGTCGGGCAAAAGCCCCCGGGCGGCCAGCCGCTGCTCCTCCGTGGCGGGCATGTCCCCGGTGAAGAGAGCCTCCCACCCGTTCCGGGCGCACAGGATAACCAGGCACTGCTCGTTGGCCTCCTTGTTCCCTTCCAGGGGCGGGATAAGGGTGAGCTCCGCCCCGCCCAGGGTGACCCGGCTGGTCTGGCGGATGTAGCAGAGCGCAATGCCCTTCTCCCGGGCTAACGTCTCGATCTCCCGGCGCAGGTCGCTGTCCGGGTCCACATCGGGCAGGGCGATGGTCCCCACCTCCACCCGCTCCAGCAGCTCCGGCACCCCACCAGCGTGATCCTCGTGAAAGTGGGTGAGCACCAGCAGGTCCAGATAAGACCGGCCCAGGCTTTGCAGGTAGGTGGCCGCTGTGTCCCCCGGGTTTGTGGTGCCCCCGCAGTCCACCAGGGCGGCAGACCCCTTGGAGAGCAATGCCACGCTCTGCCCCTGGCCCACGTCCAGCACTGTGACGGTGAGGCCCGTCCGCTGAACCCCCTGGGCGGTGAGCAGCACCGACAGGCACAGGGTCACCACGCAGGCGCATACCGGGAGCACCGGGCGCTTTCCCTTAACCGGCACGAAGAGATACAGGCACAAAATCACATACACAAAGACCGCCCACAGGGCGTAATAGCCCCCGTTGGTGGTGAGGGCGGCCAGGGGAATCCGGCTGGCGGCCGCCGCGTACCCCAGGAAAAGCTTCAGGGGCAGCCCCACCGCCGCCGCCAGCACCCGGCCCAGAGGGAGCCAGACGGCCCCGGCCAGCACCGACAGCATCCCGCCCGCAAAGGTCAGGGACACCGCCCAGCCGGTGAGCAGGTTGGACAACGGCGCCAGGAGGGAGAACCGCCCGAAATACCAGGCGGACAGGGGCAGGGTAAAGACCATGGCTCCCAGGCTCACCGCCGTCACGCTCAGAAGGGGCGCAGCCCACCGGCGGTGTCTTCTGGGGACCTTTTGCAGCCAGCGGCGACCCCAGGGCCGGCCCAGCAGAAAGATGCCCGCCGTCGCCAGGAAGGAAAATTGCAGACCTGCGTTGGCGATGGCGTAGGGATTGGCCGCCAGCAGGACCAGAAGGCCTAAGCTGAGGGACGCCATGGAGTGGCTCTCCCGGCCCAGGTACCGGCCCGCCAGCACCACGCCGCCCAGAATGGACGCCCGGACAGTTCCGGGAGCGCTGCCGGTCATGAGGCAGAAGAGGACCAGGGACAGGAGCAGCACCGCCAGGGACCCCTTCCGCCGGGGCTTCAGCACCAGGCCCAACAGGCCCAGCAGGTAGCTTACGTGCAGGCCGGAGATCACCGCCACATGGCCTAACCCCACACGGCTCAGCTGGTTTTGCGTGATTTCATCCAGGTGGGAGCGCTCCCCGGTGAGCAGAGCGTAAAGGAAACCGGCCTGATCCTGGGGGTAGAGCTGGTCAATGACCCCGCGGATGGCCCCGGCCAGGCGGATGGGGGCGTACCGGAGGGAGAACCCCTCCAAGGGGGTGACGGTAATCTCCCCGTAGCCCTGGATTTTCAGCAGGATGCCCCGGGAGGTGTAATAGAGGCTTTCCTCTCCCCTCGCCTGGTTTGCCGGGGTGCAGTAGGCCACGCAGGAGAGGGCGTCTCCCGGGCGCAAAGCCGCCAGGTCCTCGTCGCCGTAGAAGAGGGCCTTGACCTTCCGCCCGTCCTCCTCCCCCGCCCGGACGGGGACGCTGACGCCGTAGCTTGTCTCCTCCGGCCAGCCGGTGACCACCGCCTGAAGGCGGATGGTGCGGTTTTCCATGGCCTGGGCGGGGGCGTGGAAAACCGCACCAAAGGCGGTAAGCCACAGCAGGGCCAGAGCTGCCCCCAGAAGCACCCGGCGGGGCCGGGTCAGCCGCTTGGCCAGGCGCAAGGACACCCAAAGGCCCAGCAAAACCAGCCCCCCGGGCAGGGTCCACCCCGCCCAGGGCAGATACACCCCCAGCAGCAGCGCGGCGGCAAAGCCGCCGGTAAAGAGGGTGAGGGTCATCGCCGGTCGCTCAGGCCCAGGATGTAATCCGTGGTGGTGTGGTAGTATTCGGCCAGCTTGATGACCGCCCACACAGGGATTTCCCGCTCGCCTTTTTCGTACC
>JAEDJB010000133.1 GCA_016296565.1 Oscillospiraceae bacterium | reverse complement strand
AGCCAGCCCAGCAGGGGCATGCCCCCCTGAAAGCCCCCGAACCAAAGGCCGGGGATGCAGGCTTTTTTCAGGGTGACCCGGTCCATGGCCAGACCCTTGCAGATGGAAACGGCAAAGGCGTCCATGGACAGCCCCACCGCAAGCAGCAGCAGTTCCCAAAATCCCATACTGTGATCCTCCTTGTGTACAGTATGCGGACAACGGATGCGCTATGCCCGCAGGGGGCGCCGGGAAAGGCGCGGGAAGGTTATTCGCCCAGGGCTGCCCAGGCAGCGTCCAGGAAGCTCTCGTCGTAGATCTGCTCCACGTTGGGTTCAGCGGAGATGCCGCCGGCCAGCTTGGTCAGGTTCACAGCGGCCTGGAAGCCGGACTCGGTGTGGTAGCCGGTGTAGTTGGTGATCTCCCGCTCCTTGTCGTACTGGGCGTCATAGAGCAGCTCCTCGTCCCCGCCTTCAAACAGGGGCAGCAGGTTCTCGGCGATCTCCTCGGGGGAGGCGCTCTCCATCCACTGCATGGCCTTGACCACGGCGTTCATCACCTTCTGAACGGTCTCGGGGTTGGAGGCGATATATTCGTCGGAGGTCATGAGCACGAAGAGCTCATAGCTGGCGGAGCCGATGATGTCCGCGATGGCGGCGTCGTCGGTGCCGTCCACGATGACCACGCCGCCGTTGTCCAGCAGGGTCTTGGCGGCCCAGGGGTTGGTGGAGACGGCAGCCTGAAGCTCGCCGGCCTGGATGGCGGCGGCATAGCCCGTGCTGGCCATGGTGATGACGGACACGTCGGTTTCAGGGGTCAGGCCGGCGTAGTTCATGCAGGCCATAGCAAAGGAGTAGGGGCCGCCGCTGGTGTTCACGCCGCCGGCCACGATGCCGCCCCGCAGGGACTCCAGGGTGGTGTAGTCCCCGGTGGCGCCGATGAGGGAGTAGGGATACTTCTGGCTGGTGGAGGCCAGAACCTTGGCTCCCTGGCCGCCCTCGTTGACCATCAGAGCGGACTCGATGCCCACCATGGTGAACTGGGCGTCGCCGGAGAAGAGGGCTGCGTGGGGCGGGGTGCCGGTGACGGACTGGAACTCAGCCTCCAGGCCTTCCTCGGCAAAGTAGCCCAGGGTCTGGGCCAGGTAGACGGGAGCCCAGTGGTAACCGCGGACGGGCTCGGTGATGACGATCTTTTCCAGTTCGCCGGTCTGTTCGGTCTGGGTGGTCTCTTCCGGGGCGGGTTCCTCCGTGGCGGAGCCGCCGCAGGCGCACAGACCCAGAGCCAGGGACAGGGTCAGCAGCAGGGCAAGAATCTTCTTCATAACTGTGTTTCTCCTTCTTCGTTTTTATTATATCACAACCGCCGCAGCGGGGGTGAACAAATTTCAGAAATTTTTATCGCCAGCGGAGGAGCTTGTGCTCCAGCAGCCGGACCACGCCGTCCAGCAGGACCACGATGCAGACGATCACCGCCACGCAGCACAGGACCCGGCCCACGTCGTACCGCTGGCTGGCCGCCGCCAGCACCCAGCCCATGCCTTTGCCGGCCCCCAGGTACTCGCCCACGATGGCGCCGGAGATGGACAGGCCCAGGCTGGTCCGCAGGCTGGTGAGCAGCCAGGGCAGGCAGGCCGGCCAGATCACCTTGGTGAGCACCTGCCGCCGGGTGCCCCCCAGCAGTTCCACTGCGGTAATCAGCTCCCGCTCCACGCTGCGGACGCCGGAAAACAGGTTGAAGGTAAAGATGAAAAAGACCATCAGGGCGGACATAAGGACCTTGGATTTCAGGCCGATGCCGAACCAGATGATGATCAGGGGACCCAGGGCCAGCTTGGGCAGGCCGTTGAGCCCGGTGAGCAGGGGCATGAGAGCCCGGTTCAGCCGGGGGTGAACCCCCAGGATCAGCCCCGTGAGGGTGCCCAGCACGCTGCCCAGGAGAAGGCCCAGCCCGGCCTCCTTGCCCGTCACCGACAGGTGCATGGCCATGGTGCCGTTGGCCAGCATTTCCAGAAACTCTGCCCAGATCAGGCTGGGGCAGCTGAAAAAGAACACGTCCACATGGCCTGCCGCAGCGGCCAGCTCCCAGACCACCAGGGCCAGAGCCAGCGCCACCACCGTCCACAGGCCGGGGTTTACGGAGCGCAGAGATTTTTTCATGGCGCGGCCTCCCCTCGGAGCAGTTCCCGCTGCAGGTCCTGCCAGATGGTTTTTTCCAGCTCCACGAACCGGGGGGAGAACTTCACGTCCATCACCCGCCGGGGCCGGGGCAGGTCGATGGGATACTCTCCCGCCACCCGGCCGGGCCGGGCGCTGAGAAGGACCACCCGGCTGGCCAGAGTAATGGCCTCCGTCAGGTCGTGGGTCACATAGAGAATGGTGCGGCCGGTGGACTCCCACAGGGTCAGAATCTCGTCCTGAAGCCGCTGGCGGGTGAGGGCGTCCAGAGGGGCGAAGGGCTCGTCCATCATGAGCACCTCCGGGTCGATGGCCAGCACTCGGGCGATGGCCGCCCGCTTCTTCATGCCACCGGAGAGCTCCCGGGGGAAGCTGTGTTCAAAGCCGCTCAGGCCCATTTTGGCCATCAAGTCCCGGGCGATCTCACGCCGGGCCTTTTTCTCCACCCCCCGCAGCTCCATGGCCAGGGCCACGTTGTCCAGCACCGTGCGCCAGGGGAGCAGGGAGTCCGCCTGGGAGATATACCCCACGGAGGGGGAGATCCCCTGCACCGGTTTGCCCTCGATGAGAGCCTGTCCCCCGGTGGGGACCACCTGGCCGGCCAGGACGTTGAGAGCGGTGGACTTGCCGCAGCCGGAGGGGCCCACCAGGGCCACCAGCTCCCCCCGGTCCACGGTCAGGTTCAGGTGGTCCAGGGCGGTGAGGGTCTTGCCCCCGGCAAAGGGGAAGGACGCGGTTACGTCCTTCAGCTCCAGAAGCTTCACTTGTCCTCCCCCTCTCTCGTGGTTATTGTTTGCTGAACTGCCCCCGGATCACCTTGCCGTTGGAATTTCTGGCCAGGGCGGGGACGAAAAACAGGTCCCGGATCTTCTTGAACCCGGCGCTTCGTCCGTTGTGGAAGGACAGAAGCTCTTCCTTCGTGACTTCGTCGGGGGCATAGCCCTCCTCCAGGACCACATAGGCCGTGATTTTCTGGCCCAGGTCCGGGTCGGGCACCCCTGCCACCAGGCACTCCTTTACCCCGGGGTGGAGGACCAGAACGTGCTCCAGCTCCAGGGGGCTCACCCGGTAGCCCTTGGTTTTGATGATTCCGTCGGCCCGGCCCCGGTAGAAGAGGTAGCCCTCTTCATCCATCACTGCCAGGTCGCCGGTGTGGAAAATATCTCCGTCCCACAGGTTGGCGGTGGCCTCGGGGTCGTTCAGGTAGCCCATCATAATGCCCTCGGGCCGGCGGCCCCCGTCGGCGATGATGACGATTTCCCCTTCCTCCCCGGGGGAGGCAAAGGAGCCGTCGTCCTTTAAAATCTCCACATGGTACTTGGGCATGACCTTGCCCACGGCCCCCTCCTTCCGGCCCATGTTTTTGGACACTGCGGCGATGAGACCGCACTCGGACTGGGCGTAGCCTTCGTGGAGGACCAGACCGGTCTGCCCCAGCACCTTCCGGGCTAGATCGGGGGAGAGCTTCTCCCCGCCCACCGCCAGGTTGGTGAGGGAGGACAGGTCGTACTTGTCCATGCCCACGTCGGTGAGCATCCGGTAGACCGTGGGCTGGGCCATGATGCCGGTGACCCGCTCCTCCTCCAGGCAGGCCAGCACCTGCTCCGGGGGGAAACGGTCGTAGTCAAAGACCAGGAGGGCCCCCAGATGGAGCCACTGGCCGTAAAATTTCGTGCCGGAGACCACCTCCCAGCCGGTGTCCCCGGTGGCGAAGTGGAGGGAGCCCTCGTGGACGTCCTGCATGTACCGGGACCCGTAGTGGTTGGCCAGGGGGTAGATCTGGTTGTGGAGAACGGCCTTGGGTTCCCCTGTGGTCCCCGAGGTGAAGTAGAGCAAGGTGGGCTCGTCCCACCGGGTGTCCACGCGCGCCATGGTCTCCGGCTGGTCCTGGATGCACCGGTGGAAGTCCTCAAACCCGGAGGCGGCCCCGCCCACGGAGAACCGCAGGTTGACCCCGGTCTTTTGGGCGGCCTCCAGAAGGTGCTCCGCTGCCTCCCCCTCCTGGCAGGCGATCACCGCCTTGACCCGGGCCTTTTCCATCCGGTAGGCAAAGTCCCCGGCAGTGAGCCGGTAGTACACAGGGCACAGGATCAGCCCCAGCTTGTGGGCGGCCACCGCCACAATCCAGTATTCCCAGTGGGTCCGGAGAGCGGCCAGGATCACGTCCCCCTTCCGGAGGCCCCGGGCGGCGAAGAGGTTGGCCGTCTGGGTGCTCAGCCGCTTCACGTCCCCAAAGGTCAGAACCGTCCGCGCTCCCCGGTCGTTCCGCCAGATCATAGCCCGGCGGTCCGGGTACAGGTCGCCCAGAGGGTCGATCACGTCGTAGCCGTAGTTGAAATTTTCGTCGTATTCATAGGAACAGGCCGTCAGGCGGCCGTTCTCGTCAAAGGTTTCTTTAATAAACCGGGTGTAAAATTCTGCCATGGCGCACCCTCCTCAGGGTTTGAATGTTTCGTCGATTCGGAGCAGCAGGGCGTAAACCAGATCGTCCTCCTCCAGGCTGAGGCTCTGGGTCAGGGACTGGTTGATGCGGGCCAGCTCCTCCCTCACCAGGGGGCCGATCTCCCGGGCCTTTTCGGTGGGGTAGACCCGGTTCTGCCGCTTGTCCCTGGGGTCCTGGACCCGGGTCAGGTAGCCCTTTTCCTCCAGGGACCGCACCGCCCGGGCCGTGGCGGCCTTGTCCACCCCCACGTAGACGGTGAGCTCCTCCTGGGTGAAGCCGTCGTTGTTCAGGATGGCCATGAGGAAGGG
>JAEDJB010000132.1 GCA_016296565.1 Oscillospiraceae bacterium | reverse complement strand
TCTGATTGAAAGAATCGGGCCTCGCGGCAAAATCTATAAGGGGGTATAAGCAATGTCACCTATCAGAGATCAGCTTGTTGAAGTCATCGACTGTTTGCCAGAGACAGAACAGTCCCTGTTATTGCAGGTTGCCCTGCGCTTTATTGCCGACGATGTGGCAACCATGGAGGACCTGGACGATATCCAGGCCGCAAGAGAGGACTACGAAAGAGGCGAAACCATCTCTCACGATGCCATCATCTGGGACTAACCGTTTCCGCCAGGATAAAACCACAACGCCGGGGATCAGCTTCCCCGGCGTTTTTGTCACACAAAGCCGCAAAAACAAAAAACCGGAAGTCCCTGCAAAAAGGACTTCCGGTTTTAAATAACTGGTGCGGATGACGGGACTTGAACCCGTACGTCATGGACACACGCCCCTCAAACGTGCCTGTCTACCAGTTCCAGCACATCCGCGGATTTCAGTTACTAGGATAGTATACTCTACCGATTCCTGTTTGTCAATCCCTTTTTTCGGCCCGGCGGCATTTTTTCCCGCCGGGCCGAAGGGTTCCTCATTCGCTCTTCAGGGACTTGGGGTAGGCGCCGCTCTCGTGCAGCTGCCGCAGGGCCTGCTCCACCACGGGCCGGTCCTCCTGGTAGGTCACGCCGAACCACACCGCGTCGGTGTGAAGCACGGCCACGTCCAGCTTCCCCGCCCCGATGAGCCGGTCCACCAGCACCGGCAGCAGGCACTCGGCCTTCAGCTCCCCGGGGGCCAGGTTCCGGAGAAAGTCCCGGAAATACTGGTCCAGCTCCTGGAAGATCCAGGGGGTGAAGCCCCAGAAGTTCATGGAGACCACGCTCTCCGGGTCCAGGGGGACCTCATTGTCCGGGTCGGCGGTGTCGGCAATGCGGCCGTCGGGGTACTTTTTGATCTTCAGGGTCTCCTTCACCTTCCGCAGGCTGCCCTTCTCCGCCTGGCAGACGCCCCGGGAGACCGTCCCGTTGTCGCTGACGGTGTTCTTCAGCCGGTAGCCCACCATGGCGGCCTGGCCCCTCTCCTCCAGGGTCAGGAGCTTCTCCAGGATGGTGGAGAAGGCGGAGGCGCCGTAGTAGTCATCGGCGTTGATGATGGCGAAGGGCTCGTCCACATGGTCCCGGGCGCACAGGGCGGCGTGGACGGTGCCGAAGGGCTTGGTCCGCGCCGGGGGGATGGGGTAAAACGCCGGCACGCTGGTGAAGTCCTGGACGGCGTAGGCCACCTCCACCGGCTCCCCCTGGGGGGTTTTCATGGTCTGCACCCGGTCGCCGCAGAGGGCCCGGAGGGCAGACTCCATGCCGGGCTTGATAATGAACACGATCTTATGGAACCCGGCCCGGACCGCGTCATAGACGGAATACTCCATGATGGCCTCGCCGTTGGGTCCGATGCCGTCGGTCTGCTTCTCGCCGCCGTAGCGGGAGCCCATGCCCGCGGCCATGATCACCAAAGTAGCTTTCATTTTGTAACCTCACTGTTGCCCGCCGCGAAACGCGGCTGTTTTCGTCGCGGGTTCATTATACTATGCTTTTCCCTATTTTTCCATTGCCAGATGAAATTTTTCTGTCAGAGGCCAGGTTTTTTCCAAAAAACTGTCGTCATCCGGGCCAAAATGTGGTTTAATGAAGACAGCAAAGTTACCCACACATGAAGGAGGCTTTTCTATGGAACAACTGGAACTGCGCTGGCACGGCCATGCCTGCTTTGAACTGACCTGCAAGGGCTTCACCGTGGTGTTTGACCCCTATGAGGACAACTACGTTCCCGGCTTCGGCGCGCTGGACGTGGCCGCCGACCTGGTGCTGTGCTCCCACACCCAGCACAACGACCACAACGCCGCCCACGTGGTCCGTCCCCTGGAGGGCCACGAAAATCCCTTCACCATCACCGCCATCGAGACCTTCCACGACCCCGAAGGGGGCGCTCTGCGGGGGCCCAACACCATCCATGTGCTCCAGGCGGGGAAGCTGCGGGTGGCCCATCTGGGGGACCTGGGCTGCCAGCTCACCCCCGCCCAGCTGGCGGACCTGGCCGGGCTGGACGTGGCCATGGTGCCCGTGGGAGGCTTTTACACCATCGGCCCCGCCGAGGCCAAGGCCCTCATGGACCAGATTCAGCCCAAGGTGATCATCCCCATGCACTACCGCCAGGGGGAGGTGGGTCTCCCCGCCGTTGCGGAGCTGGAGGACTTTCTGGCCCTGGTGGACGACTACGTCTACTACCCCGGGGACACCATCACCATCAACGAGGGCACCAGGCCCCAGGTGGCGGTGCTGAGCTTTAAGAAGAAATAACCGGCAGGCCCCTGCCAAAAAAAACAATTCCCGCTCCGTCCTTTGGGACAGAGCGGGAATTTTTGCTGCTTGGGGACCGCTTACGGTTTTGTCAGCTCCGCCAGGGCCTGGTCGTAGGCCCCCTTGGTTGTGCCGTCGAAGCACACCATGGTGACCTGGGCCGGGAGGGTGTGGGAAGCCAGGAATTCCCCGATGGTTTCCATGGCGATCCCGGCGGCCTGGTTCAGGGGGAAGTGATACACCCCCGTGCTGATGGAGGGAAAGCACACGGTCCGGCAGCCCTTGGCCTCCGCCAGCTCCAGGCAGGACCGGTAGCAGGAGGCCAGCAGGTCCGGCTCGTTCCGCCCGCCCCCGTGCCAGATGGGGCCGGGGGTGTGGATCACATACCGGGCGGGCAGGCGGTAGCCCTTGGTGATCTTGGCCTTTCCCGTCTGGCAGCCGTGAAGGGTGCGGCACTCGGCCAGCAGGTCCGGGCCGGCGGCCCGGTGGATGGCGCCGTCCACCCCGCCGCCTCCCAGCAGGCTGGTGTTGGCGGCGTTTACGATGGCGTCGCAGGTCTGGCGGGTAATATCCCCCTGGATCACCTGGATGCGGTTTTTCATGGTCCTCTCCCCTTTCTTACAGCGCCCGGGAGTATTCGCTGCGGATGCGGCTCTTGCCCCCCAGGGCGCTGTCGATCATGGACAGGAACTTCTCCCGGTCGTCCGGCAGGGTGCCCTTCAGGGGCAGGTAGTTGGAGGCGTGGTTGCTGGTAAAGTGGAAGGGGCCGTAGTTCAGGCCCTCCACCAGGGCTCTCGTCTCCTCCAGGGCCTGCCGGGGGGTAATCAGCTGGAAGCGGCCCTCCCGCACGTCCTGGTACATGGGGGAGTTGGGCTCCGGCATGTAGGACAGGCAGGAGACGTGGTTGGCCTGCATCCGGTTTAAGACCTTGATGGTCTCCTGGATGTGCTTTTTGGCGGGCTCCCCGGGACCGGCCAGCCCCAGGATCACCGTGAGCCACAGGTCGATGCCCGCCTCCTTGATCCGGTCGGTGGCCTCGATCATCTGGGCGGAGGTGACCCCCTTGTGGACCTTTTCCAGCAGCTCGTCCCAGCCGGTCTCCACCCCCAGGTAGGCCCGGGTGAGGCCTGCCTGGCGCAGCTCCTTCAGCTGCTCCGGGCTTTTGGTCATGGTGCTTTTGGTGCCGGCGTAGGTGGTCACCTGGCGCAGGTTGGGGAAGGCGGCGTACAGGGCCTCCAGGATTTGCAGCAGCTGCTCCTGGCGCATGACGATGGCGTCCCCGTCGCAGAGGAACACCTTATCCACGTTCTCCGCGCCGTAGTAGGCCCGGGCCATGGCGATGTCCTCGATAATCTCCTTCATGGGGCGGATGTGGAACTTCTTGGGTTTGTACATCCCGCAGAAGGTGCATTTGTTGTGGGTGCACCCCACGGTGCACTGGAGCAGGTAGCTCCGCCACTCTCCCGGGGGACGGTAGATCTGGCCTTCATATCGCATGGGAAGATCCCTCCTTGTGATCGGTCTGTCCGGCGCTCTCCGGACGGATGTGTTTCTTCACGGCCTTTTCGGCCTTTTTGCGGGGGAGCATAACCTCCCGGCCGCAGCCCTCGCAGCGCAGGCGGAAGTCCATCCCCACCCGGAGGACGGTCCACCGCCTGCTGCCGCAGGGGTGTTCTTTTTTCATTTCCAGCATGTCGCCAGGGACAATATCCATGGGGCCGCACCTCCTGCCTGGCAAGTTTTCTTCTGGCGCTGAATATAGTTGTTTCAGACTTTGTCTAAACTGAATGGAACAGAAAGGAAGGCAGTGTATGTCCAACCTGTATCTCCCAGAGGGGCGGCTGCTGCACACGCCGGAAAACCGGGCCGCCTGCGCCCGTCTGGAGGCCCTCCAGGGGGCCATGGAGGAGGAAACCGTGCTGGAGGGGCGGGCCGTCCTGTGCACCCCAGAGCACGATCTGTCGGTGGCGGTGGGGCCCTTTGCCGGCCGGATTCCCCGGGAGGAGGCCGCTCTGGGCATCCGGGAGGGAACCGCCCGGGAAATCGCCATTCTCTCCCGGGTGGGAAAGCCCATCGCCTTTACCGTCACCGGGATCACGTCAGAGGGGGACGCCCCCACCCTTCTGCTCTCCCGCCGCCGGGCCCAGGAGCTGGCCCTGACCCGCCTGCTGGACTGCCCCCCGGGGCAGGTCCTTCCCGCCACCGTCACCCATCTGGAGGGCTTCGGGGCCTTTGTGGACGTGGGCTGCGGCTTCGTCTCCATGGTGGGCATTGAAAACTGCTCCGTGTCCCGGATCTCCCACCCTGCCTGCCGGTTCACCGTGGGGCAGGAAATTTACGTCCTGCTCACCGGGGCCGACCGGGACCTGGGGCGGGTCTACCTCTCCCACAAGGAGCTGCTGGGCACCTGGGAAGAGAACGCCGCCCGGTTCACCCCGGGGATGACCGTCCCCGGCTGGGTGCGGGGGGTGAAGCCCTACGGCTCCTTCATTGAGCTGGCCCCCAACTTCACGGGCCTTGCGGACCAGACGGAGGGTCTGGCGGAAAACGACCGGGTCTCGGTGTACATCAAGGCCATTCTCCCCGACCGGATGAAGGTGAAGCTGTCGGTGCTGGGCAAGCTGGAGCCCACCGGCAAGCCGGAGCCTCTCTCTTATTTTATCACATCCGGTCAACTCCGCCGCTGGGCCTACTCCCCGGCGGAATG
>JAEDJB010000131.1 GCA_016296565.1 Oscillospiraceae bacterium | reverse complement strand
CCAGGATGTCCTCCTCATGGACGCAGTACAGGGGCCGGATCAGCTCCATCCCCTGGAAGCTGGTGCTGTGCAGATGCCCCCGGCGCATCCGGGCGCACAGATAGCAGGGGGACTGCTCAGTGTTGTTGGCCACCGCAAAGATGTTGGTCTCAAAGACCGTAATGGGAATACGCAGCAGCCGGGCGTTGCTCTCGATCTTCTGGCGGTTGATCTCGTTGTAGCCCGGGTCCATCACCAGAAACACCAGGGAGAAGGGCACGTCGCTGTGGCGCTGAAGCTCCTGCATCAGCTTTGCCATCAGCATGGAGTCCTTCCCGCCGGAGATGCACACGGCGATCCTGTCATTGGCCTGGATCAGCTGGTACCGCTTGACGGCATAGATGAAGGGCTTCCACAGCTCCTTCCGGTATTTTTTAATGAGACTGCGCTCAATCTGCTGATAGGGTTCCAGCACGCGGCCCATGGTTCTCTCTCCCCTCACGCCTTCTTCGGGGCCAGCGTTTGGACGCACTGGCCGAAGGCCTGTAAAAATTGGTCAATCTCCTCCTGGGTGGTCAAATGGCTGAGGCTAATTCGCCAGGAGGAAAGGGCGTTCTTCCGGTCCCGGCTGACGGCGAACACCGCCTTGGAAGGAGTCCCCTCCCCGGAGCAGGCGGACTTCACGGAGACGCAGATTCCCCGCTCGCTGAGGGCCCGCTGGAACACCGTCCCCTTCACCCCGGTAACACTCAGGTTCAGGATATGGGGCACCCCGTTCTCCGGGCTGTTGAAGCGCACCTGGGGATAGGCCCCCAGAGCCGCCCGAAGCTGGCGGTTCAGCCCCCGGACGGTCTCCACCCGCTGGGCCTGGTTGGCCAGCGCCAGGGCCAGGGCCCTTTCTGTGGAAACCGCCAAAGCTAAGGCGGGGGTCCCGCTCCGGTAGAGGGTGGTGCTGGTTCCCCCATGGATCTGGGGTTCGATCACCAAATCCTTCCGCTTAATGAGCAGGCCGCTGCCGTTGAGGCCGTAGAACTTATGGGGGGCAATGCTCATGGTGTCCACCCCGTCCAGCACCAGCTGGGTCTTCCCCACCGCCTGGGTGGCGTCCACATGCAGGCGGCAGTTGGGGTAGGCTTTCAATATCTCTCCGATCTGGCGGATGGGCTGCACCGTGCCCAGCTCGCTGTCCACCGCGCAGACCGACACCAGCACCGTGTCCTGCCGCAGCAGGCTGGCCAGCTGCTCCAGGTCGATGGTGCCCTCCCGGGTAATGTCCACCAGGTCAATCTCCCAGCCCTGGGCCTGGAGGGCAGACAGGGACCCGCCCACAGAGGAGTGCTCCAGGGCCGTGGAGATGATGTGCCGGCCGGTGTGGCGGGCAGCCTGGGCGATGCCCTTGATGGCCAGGTTGTTGGACTCGCTGGCCCCGGAGGTGTAGATGATCTCCCCGGGGCGCACCCCCAGCAGCCCGGCGATGGACTCGGTCACCCGGGCCATCTCCTGCCGGGCGGCCTGGCCGGCGCAGTGGCTGGAGTTGGGGTTTCCGGGATAGGTCTGTTCCGTTCTGCAAAAGGCCTCCAGCACGGCGGGGTCCGCCGGGGTGTTGGCGGAATAATCCAGATAAATCACGGGCCTGCCTCCTGTTCTTATTCCTATCAATCAAATATGTTTAAAAAGTATAGCATTCCTTCCCCCCGCCGTCAATAGGGTCCCACGGTCCCAAAAAGAAACCGAAGTTTTTTTCAAAAGTGTATTGACAACCGGCGCGGCTCGTGCTATTGTATACAAAACCAATTAACATATCAAAAAAGTAGGGAATAAGAAAATGCGGCATCCGCCCACTCTGTTTCCCCACATCCAGGCAAAAAAGCTGACCGGAAAACCGGAGGTTTTTATGGAACGTTGTTTCTGTAAAAGCCTCCGGTTTTCTTGGCTTTGGCCGCGATTGTACGGGAGAGAAGAAACCATGCTTGTCTTTCAGGATCACACCCTGGACCAGATTTGTGCCCACGCCCTCCGTGCCTACCCCCTGGAGTGCTGCGGGGTCCTGCTGGGCAGGAGAGCCGCCGGGCAGCGAAGGGTCTGCCAGGTGGTTCCCGCCCAAAACCGCGCGGGACCTCACCGGCAGCGGACCCGGTTTTCCATGGACCCGCTGGACTTTGTCCGCATCGAACAGCAAGCCGAAAAAGCGGGCTGGGAGGTGGTGGGCTTCTACCACTCCCACCCGGACTGCGAAGCCCGGCCTTCCCGGGAGGACGTGGCCCACATGCTGGT
This sequence comes from Oscillospiraceae bacterium, assembly GCA_016296565.1. Lineage (GTDB taxonomy): Bacteria > Bacillota > Clostridia > Oscillospirales > Oscillospiraceae > Evtepia. The sequence goes on along the minus strand of JAEDJB010000131.1, from coordinate 2,813 downwards.
GGGCTGCTCCTATCCCATTCTCTCCGTGGATGGGGGCGGCTGCCGGTCCATCCGCAGCTTTGAACGGGTATCGCCCCAGGGTCTTTCCGTCCAACCAGAAACCATAACAACACAGGAAGGGTTACTATGAAGCATTCTGTATTCATCTCCGCCACCTTGCGCGGATTTACCAACCGAAACAGCCAGGTGCAGCTGGAGGGGGAAACCATCCGGGACCTCCTGACCAATCTGAAGGAGGAGTATCCGGAGACCGGTCCGGCCCTGTTTGAGGAAACCGGCGGGCTGCGCCCCTTTGTGACTCTGTTCCGGAACCAGGAAAACGTAACGGCGCAGGCCCAGTGGGACGCCGTCCTCCAGGAGGGGGATACTCTGCTGCTGCTCCCGGCCATCGCCGGCGGCGCACCCACGGAGAGCGTCATCTCCGACGACCGGAGAAAAGCGGTCTCCCTGGACGACGGGGAGATCGACCGGTACGGCAAGCACCTGATGCTCCGGGAGATCGGGGTCAAGGGACAAAAGCGGATCAAGGCCGCCAAGGTGGTCATCATCGGCGCCGGCGCCTTGGGGTCCCCTGTGATCCAGTATCTGGCGGCAGCCGGCGTGGGAACCATCCGGGTGGTGGATTTTGACCAGGTTTCCCTCAGCAACCTGCAAAACCAGGTGATCCACAGAACCCGGGACGTGCACCGCCCCAAGGTGGCCTCCGCCAAGGACACCATCAAGGACATCAACCCCAAGCTCCAGATCGAAACCCTCAACGAAAAAGTGGAGGCGGACAACATCGAGGGGATCATCCGGGACTTCGACGTGGTGGTGGACTGCACGGACAACTACAAGGCGCGATACCTCATCAGCGACGCCTGCGTTCTCCTGGGCAAGCCGCTGGTGTTCGGGGCCATCTATCAGTATGAAGGGCAGGTCAGCGTGTTCGACGGGGTGCAGGGTCCCTGCTACCGGTGTCTGTTCCCGGCGCCGCCCCCCAGCGGCCTGGTCCCCACCTGCGCCGAGGGCGGAGCTATCAGCCCCCTGCCTGGCATCGTCGGGAGCATCCAGGCCAACGAGGTGCTGAAGCTGCTGGTCGGCGGCGGCGAGAGCCTGGTGGGAAAGCTTCTTTTCCTGGACAGCTGGCATCTCCGCTCCGCCATCCTCCCGGTTCATAAAAACGCGGCCTGTCCCATCTGCGGCAGAACCCCCTCCATTTTTGGCGTTCAGGACTTTGACTACGAGGACTTCTGCGGACTCAAACAGGAGGACAGCGAGATCCCGGTGGAGGGGATCGGGGCCGACGACCTGGCCGCCCGGATCGAGCGGGGCGAGCCCATGACCATCGTGGACGTGCGAGAACCCCACGAGCGGGCCATTCACCGGTTCCCCAACGCCCTGGTCATACCCATCGGCCAGCTGGCCCGCAGGCAGAAGGAGCTGGACCCGGAGGTGGACACCATCTTCATCTGCAAGGAGGGCAAGCGAAGCATTCTGGCCATCAACACCCTGCGGGAGGCTGGCTACAAAGGCCCCATGTATAACCTGAAGGGCGGAATGGACGCCGTGAAGGACATCATTTTCTCCCACGAAGGCGCTTGGTTGTAACGTTCCTTATCATCGAGGAAGGATTACATAAAAAATTTTTAAACTACAGGAGGTTTTCCTTATGGCAACTGAAGAACAAGGCATCCGCGCGTTGGGCGCGCAGGCCGCCTATAACCTGGCAAACGTCACCAAAACCAAACCCCAGTACGGCGCGCTGACCCCCAAGTGGCTCACCAGACTGCTGGAATTCAAGGGGCTGGAAACCGGCATCTACCGGGTCAACAAGGTGGTGGAGGGGGACACCCCCCTGGACGTGCTGTGCTCCCAGACCAAGAAGTCGGACATCATTCCCGCCGGCTATGTGGAGTATGAGACTGAGCCCAGAGAGTATCGTCTCAACTCCATCTCCACCATCATCAACGTGAACACCGCCATCGAGGACGTGTACAGCTCGCCCTACGACCAGGTCCAGGAGCAGCTGGGGCTGGCCATTGAGTCCCTGCGTGAGCGGCAGGAAAACCAGCTCATCAACAACGACGACTACGGCCTGCTGAAGAACGTGCCCGACTCCCAGCGGATTCAGACCCGGACCGGCGCACCCACCCCCGACGACCTGGACGAGCTGATCTCCAAGGTGTGGAAGGAGCCCTCCTTCTTCCTGGCCCATCCCAGAGCCATCGCCGCCTTTGAGCGGGAGTGCACCAAGCGGGGGGTTCCGCCGGCAACCGCAAATATCGCAGGGGGCACCTTCCTGCTGTGGAGAGGCATCCCCATCATCCCCACGGACAAGCTGTTTGTGGACGGCCTGAAGAATCCCAAGAGCCAGAGCGGCAAGACCAACATCCTGCTGATCCGCACCGGCGAAGCCAAGCGGGGCGTGGTGGGCCTGTACCAGGCCGGCCTGAAGAACGAGCACTCCAGAGGCTTGTCCGTCCGCTTCCGGGGGATCGACGACAAGGGTGTTGCCTCTTACCTCTTATCTCTGTACTGCTCCGCCGCTATTTTGGCAGACGACGCCATCGCAGTGCTGGAAGACGTAGAGGTGGGTGAGTACTATGACTACGATTGACACGGGATTCTCAGCCCTTCCCGGCGCTGATTCTGTCCCCCAGCTGGCCGGGCTTCCCTCGGCCGCGGAGCTCTCCGCCCTGGCAAACTCCCTGTTCCCGGACCTGACCAAGGACTTTGAAACCGCCGGTCTCAAGGCTGAGCCCACGGTCTGTGCAGAGGGGATCGACAAGCTGGTCAGGACGGGCGACCCCTCCATTGTAAACACCGCCGCC
>JAEDJB010000130.1 GCA_016296565.1 Oscillospiraceae bacterium | reverse complement strand
CGCAGCGGGGCGGGCATCGTGGCCGACTCGGTGCCGGAGACGGAATTTGAGGAGTGCATCAACAAGGCCAAGGCCGTGGTCAGCGCCTTGAAGCTTGCAGAGGAGGTGGACCTATGATTCTGCTTATTGACAATTACGACAGCTTTTCCTATAACCTCTACCAGCTCATCGGGAGCATCGACCCGGAGATCCGGGTCATCCGCAACGACCAGATGACCGTGGAGGAAATCCGGGGGCTGAAGCCCGACCGTATTGTTCTTTCCCCCGGCCCCGGCCGGCCGGAGGACGCGGGGGTGATCATCGACGTGGTGAAGGAGCTGGGAGGGGAGATCCCCATCCTGGGGGTCTGCCTGGGCCATCAGGCCATCTGCGCCGCTTTCGGGGCCACGGTGACTTATGCCAAGCAGCTGATGCACGGCAAGCAGTCCCTGGCCAGCCTGGACCAAAGCTGCCCCCTCTTCCGGGGGTGCCCGGAGAAAGCCCCGGTGGCCCGGTACCACTCCCTGGCGGCGGATGCCGCCACCCTGCCGGACTGCCTGAAAACCACCGCCGTCACCCAGGACGGCGAGGTGATGGCGGTGCAGCACAGCCAGTATCCCATCTACGGCGTGCAGTTTCATCCCGAGTCCATCATGACCCCTGACGGACGGACCATGCTTTCCAATTTCATTCAGCAGCAGTGTTAAGGAGCAAAGACCATGATTAAAGAAGCCATTGTAAAGATTGTGAATAAAGAGGACCTGACCTACGACGAAGCCTACCGCGTCATGAACGAGATCATGAGCGGCGAGACCTCGCCCACCCAGAACGCTGCTTTCCTGGCGGCCCTCTCCACCAAGAGCGCCAAGGCGGAGACCACTGCGGAGATTGCCGGCTGCGCCAACGCCATGCGGGATCACGCGGTGAAGGTGGAGCTGGGGGGAGATCTCATGGAGATCGTGGGCACCGGCGGCGACGGGGCTCACAGCTTCAACATCTCCACCACCGCCGCCCTGGTGACCGCGGCCGGGGGCGTGAAGGTGGCCAAGCACGGCAACCGGGCGGCCTCCTCCCAGTGCGGCACGGCGGACTGCCTGGAGGCCCTGGGGGTGAACATCCAGCAGAGCCCCCAGCGGTGCAAGGAGCTGCTGGAGGAGGTAGGCATGTGCTTCTTCTTCGCCCAGAAGTACCACACCTCCATGAAATATGTGGGAGCCATCCGCAAGGAGCTGGGCTTCCGCACGGTGTTCAACATCTTAGGCCCCCTGACCAATCCCGGCAGCCCCACCATGCAGCTGCTGGGGGTCTATGACCGGTACCTGGTGGAGCCCCTGGCCCAGGTGCTCATGAACCTGGGGGTCCGCCGGGGCATGGTGGTCTACGGGGAGGACAAGCTGGACGAAATTTCCCTCAGCGCCCCCACCACCATCTGCGAGTTCAAGGAGGGCTGGTACAAAGTTTACACCATCGCCCCTGAGGACTTCGGCCTGACCCGGTGCCAGAAGTCTGACCTGGTGGGCGGTTCCCCGGCGGAAAACGCCCAGATCACCCGGGACATCCTGAACGGCGCCAAGGGCCCCAAGCGGGATGCGGTGCTTCTCAACGCCGGCGCAGCCCTCTACATCGGCGGCAAGGCGGAGACCCTGGCCCAGGGCGTGACCCTGGCAGCGGAGCTCATCGACTCTGGTAAGGCCGCCCGGACCCTCCGGAGCCTCATCGACGTGAGCAACCGGGCGGAGGAGTAAACGATGACCATCCTGGACCAGCTGGCCGGTCACGCCAGGGAGCGCACCGAACAAGCCAAACAGAAAATTCCACTTCCGACGCTGCGGGATCAGGCCGAGGCCCTGCCCAAGGGGACCTTCGCCTTTGAGCAGGCCCTGAAAGCCCCTGGGATCTCCTTTATCTGCGAGTGCAAAAAGGCCTCCCCCTCCAAGGGGCTCATCGCCCCGGACTTTCCCTATCTCTCCATCGCCAAAGAGTATCAGGCGGCGGGAGCAGACGCCATTTCCGTGCTTACCGAGCCCAAGTGGTTTCTGGGCAGGGATGAGTACCTGAGAGAGATTGCCGCGGCTGTCTCCATCCCCTGCCTGCGGAAGGACTTTACGGTGGACGAGTACATGATCTACGAAGCCAAAGTCCTGGGAGCCTCCGCCGTCCTGCTCATCTGCTCCATCCTGACCCCGGCCCAGCTCCGGGACTATCAGGCGGTCTGCGACGGGCTGGGCCTGTCCGCCCTGGTGGAGGCCCACGACGAGGGGGAGGTGAAGATGGCCCTGGACGCGGGGGCCCGAATCCTCGGGGTGAACAACCGGAACCTGAAGGACTTCACCGTGGACACGGAAAACAGCCGCCGTCTCCGGGCCATGATCCCGCCGTCGGTGCTGTTTGTGTCGGAGAGCGGGGTGAAGACCCCGGCGGATGTGGAGAGCCTGCGGCAGGTAGGCGCCGACGCCGTTCTCATCGGGGAGACCCTTATGCGGGCGGCGGACAAGAAAAGCAAGCTTTCGGAACTGAGAGGACGTTTATGACAAAGATCAAACTGTGCGGGCTGAAACGGCCCCAGGACATTCAGGCAGCCAACGAGCTTCTGCCGGCGTACATCGGCTTTGTCTTTGCCCCCAAAAGCCGCCGGTATGTGCACCCGGACCGGGCGGAGGAGCTTCGCCGGATGCTGAATCCCGGCATCATTCCAGTGGGGGTGTTCGTGAACGAGACCCCGGAGGCGGTGGCCGCCCTGCTGGACCGGGGGATCATCGACATAGCCCAGCTCCATGGCAGCGAGGACGCGGCCTATATCCGCCGTCTCCGGCAGCTGACCCAAAAGCCCCTGATCCAGGCCTTCCGCATTGAGACCCCGGCGGACGTGGCCGCCGCCCAGGCCAGCCCGGCAGACTACGTCCTGCTGGACTCCGGCGCCGGCGGCACAGGCACGTCTTTCGACTGGAGCTTACTGAAAAACATCCAGCGGCCCTACTTCCTGGCGGGGGGCCTGACCCCCGAAAACGTAGGCGGCGCGGTGGCAGCCCTCCATCCCTATGCCGTGGACGTGAGCTCCGGCATTGAGACCGATGGGACCAAGGACAAAGAGAAAATGACCCAATTTGTGCGCGCCGTGCATGGCGTGCCGGGAAAGGATGAGGAACCATGACAAACGCAAACGGCCGCTTCGGCGTTCACGGCGGGCAGTATATCCCCGAGACGCTGATGAACGCGGTTATCGAATTGGAGGCCGCCTACAACCGCTTCAAGGACGACCCGGAGTTTAACCGGGAGCTGACGGAGCTGTTCAACGAATACGCCGGCCGGCCCTCCCGGCTCTACTACGCGGAGAAAATGACCCGGGACCTGGGAGGCGCGAAGATTTATCTCAAGCGGGAGGACTTAAACCACACCGGCGCCCATAAGATCAACAACGTCCTGGGCCAGGCCCTGCTGGCCAAGAAGATGGGCAAAACCCGCCTCATTGCTGAGACCGGCGCGGGCCAGCACGGGGTGGCCACCGCCACCGCCGCCGCTCTGCTGGGAATGGAGTGTGTGGTGTTCATGGGGGAGGAGGATATCATCCGCCAGGCCCTGAACGTGTACAAGATGCGGCTGCTGGGGTCGGAGGTGGTCTCGGTGACCACCGGCACCGGCACCCTGAAGGACGCCTGCTCCGCCGCCTTCCGGGAGTGGACCAACCGGATTGCCGACACCCACTACTGCCTGGGCTCCGTCATGGGGCCCCATCCCTTCCCCACCATCGTCCGGGACTTCCAGGCGGTGATCTCCAAGGAGATCAAGGCCCAGATCCTGGAGAAGGAGGGCCGGCTGCCCGACGCGGTGCTGGCCTGCGTGGGGGGCGGCTCCAACGCCATCGGCAGCTTCTACCATTTTATTGAGGACAAGGACGTCCGCCTCATCGGCTGCGAAGCGGCGGGCAAGGGAGTGGACACCTTCGAGACGGCGGCCACCATGGCCACCGGGCGGCTGGGCATCTTCCACGGCATGAAGAGCTACTTCTGCCAGGACGAGTACGGCCAGATCGCCCCGGTCTACTCCATCTCCGCCGGGCTGGACTACCCGGGGGTGGGTCCCGAGCACGCCTGGCTCCACGACACCGGCCGGGCGGAGTATGTGCCCATCACGGACGACGAGGCGGTGGAGGCCTTTGAGTACCTGTCTCGCACCGAGGGGATCATCCCCGCCATCGAGTCCGCCCACGCCGTGGCTTACGCCCGGAAGCTGGCCCCCATCATGGGGAAGGACCAGATTATTGTCATCACCATTTCCGGCCGGGGGGACAAGGACTGCGCCGCCATTGCCCGCTACAGAGGGGAGGATCTTCATGAGTAACATCCAATCGGCTTTTGACCACGGGAAAGCGTTCATTCCCTTTGTCACCTGCGGGGACCCCGACCTGGAGACCACCGGGGCCATTGTCCGGGCCGCCGCCGCCAGCGGCGCGGACCTGATCGAACTGGGCATTCCCTTCTCCGACCCCACGGCGGAGGGTCCCGTCATCCAGGACGCCAACCTGCGGGCCCTCAGCGGCGGGGTCACCACCGACAAGATTTTCGCTTTCGTGAAGGACCTTCGCCGGGACGTGAAAATCCCCCTGGTGTTCATGACCTACGCCAACGTGGTGTTCTCCTACGGGGCGGAGCGGTTCTTCGCCGCCTGCCGGGACATCGGCGTCGACGGGCTGATCCTGCCCGACCTGCCCTATGAGGAGAAGGAGGAGTTTCTGCCCCTGTGCCATCAGTACGGGGTGGATCTCATCTCCATGATCGCCCCCACCTCGGAAAACCGCATTGCCATGATCGCCAAAGAGGCGGAGGGCTTTTTGTACCTGGTGTCCAGCCTGGGGGTCACCGGGGTGAGAAGCGAAATCAAGACCGACCTTGCCTCCATCGTGGAGGTGGTCCGGCAGAACACGGACATCCCCTGCGCCATCGGCTTTGGCATCTCCACCCCGGAGCAGGCCAAAAAGATGGCGGACCTCTCCGACGGGGCCATCGTGGGCTCCGCCATTGTGAAGCTCATCGCCCAGCACGGCAAAAACGCCGCCGGGCCGGTGGGGGAGTACGTCAAACAAATGAAAGCCGCCCTGCTCTGA
>JAEDJB010000129.1 GCA_016296565.1 Oscillospiraceae bacterium | reverse complement strand
TGTCACCGTTCGACAGGGATGAAAAAAACCGTCTGACGAATCAGACGGTTTTTCTTGGAGTCTCTTTACTGAGGGATCTTGTTCAGACGCAGGGTCATCTTGCTCTTGCGGTTTGCTGCGGTATTCTTGTGCAGCAGCCCGCGAGCGGCGGCCTGATCCACAGCCTTGACGGCCTCTTTGTATCTCTTATCGGCCTCGACGCGGTTGCCTTCGTTGATAGCAGCGTCAAAATACTTCAGCTGAGTCTTCAGTGCGGACTTTGCGGCCTTGTTTCTTGCGGCCTTTGTCTGATTGACCAGAACACGCTTCTTTGCAGACTTGATATTCGGCAAACCAAACACCTCCTCCGATCGTTAAAATTTAAATTTAGTCACAAAAGTTCTGTGCGAGAATGTATTCTAGCACAAAGCTTTTGAAATTGCAACCTTTTTTCGCAAAAAATTAGATTTTTTACATACTTTTTTGAAAAATGCTAAGAATAGTACCGCAAATTCAATTCCCCCACCATATCTGGTGGTCACCAGGAGGCGTTCCCATGAGCAGCAGCAGAAAAATCGACCTGGCCCTGGAGGCCAAGGAGCTGGCGGAGGGCTCTGCCCGGCAGACCACCCGCCTTTCCGGGGTCCGGGCGGAGGAGGACACGGTGTTCGGTCTCCCCTTAACCCGGGTGGACATTCTGGACGAGCGGGGGGAGCAGGCCCTGGGAAAGCCAAAAGGGACCTACCTCACCATGGAGCTGCCGGAGCTGCCCCAGGAGCGGGAGGAAATTCTCCGGGCCGCCCGGGGCGTGGCCGCCATGCTGGAGACCCTGCCCTGCCTGCCTCAGACCGGCCTGGTGCTGGTGGTTGGCCTGGGCAACCGCCAGGTCACCCCCGACGCCGTGGGGCCCAAAACCGCCGATGCCCTTCTGGTCACCCGCCACCTGATCCAAAACCTTCCCGACCAGTTTGCCGGCCTGCGGCCGGTGGCGGCCCTGGCCCCGGGAGTCACCGGCGCCACGGGGATGGAGAGCGGCGAGCTGCTGTCCGCTTTGGTGAAACGCCTGAACCCGGTGTGCCTCATCGCCGTGGACGCTCTGGCGGCCCGGCGGCAGGAGCGGGTGTGCCGGACCATTCAGGTGGCCGACACGGGGATTGTCCCCGGCTCCGGGGTGGGCAACGCCCGTATGGCTCTGGACCAGGAAACCCTGGGGGTGCCGGTGATCGCGGTCGGCGTGCCCACCGTGGTGGACGCGGCCACCCTCTGCCTGGACCTGCTGGAGGAGGCCGGGGAAAAGGACTTCGACCCCGCTGTTTTCCGGCAGGAGGGGGCGGAGTGGTTCGTCACCCCCCGGACCATCGACAGCCAGGTGCACACCCTCTCCCGCATTCTGGGCCTGGGGATCAGCACGGCCCTGCATGTGGATTTCTCAGTGGAAGATGTGGAAAAGTGGACCACTTAAGGGACTTCCCCTTGATTTTTCGGGGATTTTTTTCCACACCGATGGTCAATTTTGGGACATTTACAAGCTTTCAATATAGGCCCGCAGCTCCGGGAAGCTCCCCTGGGGGAAGGCGGAAATGTCCTTCTCCTCCCGGTTAATCAGGCAGTCGGTGAGCAGGAACACGTCCATGCCAATCTTTCTGGCGGCCCCGTCCTCGGTGACGTCGTTGCCCACCATGAGGCAGTCCTCCGCCCGGCAGCCGATCTTGTCCAGCACCTCCTGGTAGTACAGGGGGTTGGGCTTGCAGTAGGTGGAGTTTTCATAGGTGGTGACCAGCTCAAAGTCCTGGGGCTCCAGCCCCACCCAGCGGATGCGCAGGTTGGTGGCGATGCTGGGGAAAATGGGGTTGGTGGCCAGGACCACCCGGTAGCCCTGATTCTTTAACTGGCGGACAGTTTCCCCAGCCTGTGGATGAAAGCCGCAGAATTCCTTGGCTCTCTGGAAGTCCACCCCATAAAATTCCTCGAACAGGGGCATGTCCTCCAGGGCTTTTTCCCCATAGAGGCGGGAAAACTCTTCCCAGAAGGCCTTCTCGTTGGAACGGCTGCCATCGTTTTTCACCATGGCGGCGGTGCCGGCCCAGATGTTGTCTACCAGCTCCTTGGCCTTGTATCCGTAGGGGGCCAGCTTGGCAGCCAGGAGCTTGAAATAGGACGTGGTGAACTTGTCCTGATCCATGGGCAGCAGGGTACCGTCCAGGTCGAAGAGGATGGTTTTCTTTTTCATGGATTCTCCTTTGCTGTGGTTGTTCATTCACGATGGTAAAGGTCCCGAACAAAAAGCCTCCCCTTTAGAGGGGAGGGGGACCGCGAAGCGGTGGAGAGGTGTCACCTGGGAGACACGATCGGGAGCGGTACGACAGAACCAGGGGGATTGTCCGCCGCCCTGCCTCGTCAGCGCTCCCGAAGATATCATCCCAGGGGATCACCTCTCAGTCACCTTCGGTGCCAGCTCCCCTCACAGGGGAGCCTTTGCGTTGGGGATAACATTCCCCTCATCAATCTTTTACTTAAACTTCCTGCTCTCCGCCACGGCCAGCTGGTCGCAGCGGTTGTTGTAGGGATTTTCCGCGTGGCCCTTGACCCAGTGGCAGGTGAGCTTGTGCACCTGGGTCAGCGCCAGAAGCTGCTCCCACAGGTCGGGGTTCAGAGCGGGCTTTTTGTCGCTTTTCACCCAGCCCCGCTTCTTCCAGCCCCAGGCCCAGCCCTTTTCCAGAGCGTCGATCACATACTTGGAGTCGGAGTACAGCTCCACCTGGCAGGGCTCCTTCAGAAGGGACAGGGCGGAGATCACCGCGGTGAGCTCCATCCGGTTGTTGGTGGTGGAGGCTTCGCCCCCAGAGATCTCCTTCTTGTGTTTTCCGTAGAGCAGCACGGCACCCCAGCCGCCGGGGCCGGGGTTGCCGGAGCATGCGCCGTCTGTGTAAATGGTGACCTGCTTCATTTCTTGTCCTGGATCTCCTGAATGATCTTCTTCCGGAGCTTAGCCTCTTCCTTTTCCTTCTTGGCCTTTCTCCGGGCGCTGATGTTGGGGGCGAAAAAGAGAATCACACCCACCACCAGGAAGAACAATCCTCCCAGGGTGAACAGGCCGCCGTTGACAATGCCGGTGACGGGGATCATCTTCCCAATGCCCCGCCACATAATCAGCGCGCCCATCACCACCAACACAATGCCGGATACCCGCAGAATCTTCTGAAAGCTCTTGTCCATTTTCTTTCCTCCTTAGGATTCCTGGTCCGGCGTTTCTTCCTCCATCTCCCGTTCTGTCCGGGCCAGGGCGATCACCTTGCTGCCCGGGGAGACCCGCATCACCCGAACGCCCTGGGCAGTGCGGCTGTAAATGTTCACGTCTGAGGCAGCCATGCGGATGATGGTTCCGTCGTCGGAGATAATCATGATGTCGTCTTCCTGGCTCACCGCCTTCACCCCGGCGGCCTTGCCGGTCTTTTCGGTGATCTGGTAGCCCTTCAGGCCGAAGCCGCCCCGGTGCTGGGGCTCCCCGCCGGAGCGGATGTATTCCTCGATGGGGGTGCGCTTGCCGTAGCCATTTTCCGTGATGGTCAGCAGGGTCTTGCCCGGGTTGGCCCGGACGGCGCCGATGACATAGTCCCCCTCCCGCAGCTTGATGCCCCGGACGCCCACAGCGGTGCGGCCCATGGGGCGCACGTCGGTCTCCCGGAAGCAGATGGCCATGCCGTCGTGGGTGGCGATGAGGATGTTGGTCTCCCCGTCGGTCTCCCGGACGGAGATCAGCTCGTCCCCCTCGTCCAGGGTGAGCACCCGCAGGCCGGAGGTGCGGATGTTCCGGAAGGCGGATTTTTCCGTGCGTTTCACCGTGCCGTTTCGGGTGACCATAAACAAATAGCCGTTCTCGTCATAGTCCCGGCCGTGGAGCATGGCGGTGACCTTCTCTCCCGGCTCGAACTGGAAGATGTTGTTGAGATGGGTGCCCTTGGCGGCCCGGCTGGCCTCGGGGATCTGGTAGCCCTTCTTCTTATAGACCCGGCCGGAGCTGGTGAAGAAGAGAATGTTGTCGTGGCTGGAGGCGGTGAACAGGGTGTCCACATAGTCGGCCTCCCGGAGGCTCTGGGCGGAGACCCCCTTGCCGCCCCGCTTCTGGGCCCGGTAGGCGGAGGTGGGCATCCGCTTCATGTACCCGGCGGCGGTGAGGGTAAAGACGCAGTCCTCCTCCTCGATGAGATCCTCGATGTCGATCTCGTCCTCCACGTCCTGGATTTCCGTCAAACGGTCGTCCCCGTACTTGTCCCGGATTTCCAGCAGCTCTTCCTTCATGACTCCCAGGAGCTTCTCCCGGTCAGACAGCAGCTCCTGGTACCAGGCGATCTTGGCTTCCAGCTCGTCATACTCCTTCTGGAGCTTCTCCCGGTTGAGACCCTGCAGGGCAATAAGCCGCATGTCGCAGATGGCCTGGGCCTGGACTTCGTCCAGGTCAAACCGCTTCATCAGGTTCTCCTTGGCGTTGTCGTAGCTGGAGCGGATGATCTGAATGACCTCGTCAATGTTGTCCTGGGCGATGAGCAGGCCCTCCAGCAGGTGGGCCCGTTCCTCGGCCTTGCGCTTGTCATAGACCGTCCGGCGGGTGATGACCTCCTCCTGGAAGGCCAGGTACTCGTCCAGAATGTGGCGCAGGGAGAGGATTTTGGGCTGGGACTGGTTGTTCACCAGGGCCAGCATATTGATGGCAAAGGTGGTCTGCAGCTGGGTCTGGGTGAGCAGATGGTTCAGGACCACCTGGGGATTGGCGTCGTGTTTCAGCTCAATGACGATGCGCATGCCGTTGCGGTCGGACTCGTCCCGCAGGTCGGAGATGCCCTCAATCCGCTTTTCCTTCACCTGCTCGGCGATGGCGGCAATGAGCATCCGCTTGTTCACCTGGTAGGGAAGCTCGGTGACCACAATCCGGGTGCGGTCGTGGTTGCGGCCGTACTCCTCAAACTCGGTGCGGGCCCGGACAGTGACCCGGCCCCGGCCGGTGGCGTAGGCAGCCCGGATGCCGGAGCGGCCCATGATGATCCCCTTGGTGGGGAAGTCGGGACCCTTCACATACTGCATCAGGTCGGCCAGGTCGGCCTCCGGGTTTTCCAGCACGCAGACGGCGGCGTC
>JAEDJB010000128.1 GCA_016296565.1 Oscillospiraceae bacterium | reverse complement strand
AGAAAGGTGTACGTTTGCGTACACAAAACCGGGGGTGTTTCCCCAAGGGTAAAAGGAGGTTTTGCAAATGAACGATCTGGACGCGTTAACGCCCTTTACCCAAAACACCAGCCTGGTGAACTTTCTGCCGGTGCCCCGGTATCTCTTTGCCATGAAGCTGTCCTCCACGGCGCTGCTGCTGTACATCCTGCTGCTGGACCGGGCCAGCCTGTCCAAACAGAACGGCTGGCACAACCGGGAGGGCTGGGTGTACCTGATCTACCCCGTGGCGGAGCTGGCCCGGGTGCTGGGGAAGAACCGGGCCACGGTGCAGAAGCTGCTGCGGGAGCTGGAGGGCCGGGGGCTGGTGATCCGCAGCCACCCCACCCCCGGGGGTGCCACCCATTACTTTCTCCGGGTGCCTGCCTCCTCCGCCGTGGCCGGGGAGGAGTCCCCCGGTTTTTCCGGGGCGGAAAAAATCACACCGGCGGCGGAATTGGAGGAGGGATGGCTGAAATATCAGTGGGACCGGTCGCAAAAATCAGCCCCAAATAAACAGAGAGAATAAACCAAGGAATAAACCGATCTCTTTTCCTGCTTTTTGGCGGAGCGGGAGTTTCAGCCCTGAAGCTTCCGGGCCTCGCCCACCAGGGCGGAAGCGCCCAGACGGTCAGCCCCCAGGTCCAGGTAGGCCTGGCCGTCCGCCAGGGTGCGGATGCCGCCGGAGGCCTTGAGCTTGATGTGGTCGGCCAGGTTCTCCCGGAGCAGGGCCACGTCCTCCCGGGTGGCGCCGCCGGAGCCGAAGCCGGTGGAGGTCTTTAAATAGTCCGCCCCGGCCTTCTCCACCACCTGGCAGAGCTTCACCTTTTCCAGGTCGGTGAGCAGGCAGGTCTCGATGATGACCTTCAGGGGGCGGCCCAGGCAGGCGGCCTTCACCCCGGCGATTTCCTCGGTGAGGTCCTTCCACTTCCGGTCCTTCACGAGGCCCACGTTGATGACCATGTCGATCTCGCTGGCGCCGTTTTCCACGGCGTCCTTGGTCTCAAAGATCTTGCTGGCCATGGTGTTGTAGCCGTTGGGGAAGCCGATGACGGTGCAGATTTTCAGGTTGCCCTGGACGTAGTCCGCGGCGGGCTTCACATAGGCGGGGGGGATGCAGACCGTGGCGCAGCCAAACTCCATGGCCTCGTCGCAGAGGGTTTTGATCTGGTCCCAGGTGGCCTCGGGCTTGAGCAGGGTGTGGTCCACGTGGCTGAGGATGTTGGAAATATCCATGGTCATTCTCCTTTTCTTTTTTTCTTATCCTATCGTATTTTCCCGCCGGAAACAAGGGGTTACCGGAGGGACAGGCTGTTGTTCAGCAGCAGGGAGCTGTAGAGAAAGAGCACGTCCTGGCCGTGAAAGTCCAGGTACTCCCCCAGAAGGACGCTGGGGAGATACCGCAGGTCCACCAGGGTGATCTGCCCGTAGCCCTCTGCCAGGAGAGGGGCCAGGCTGCTGCCGAAGGAGTCCCGGAAGAGGAGCAGCTCCTTGTCCGGGTCCCCCTGGGGATTGGAAAGGGTGACAAGCCCCTGGGCCCCGGAGAGGAAGAGGTCGTAGCCGTAGTCCCGGGAAAGGTCGTAAAGGGGGATGGGCTGGGGGGTCCCGGAGAGGTCACAGCGGGCGGCCTGGCAGCCCTCCAGGGTGGGGCTGGTGAGATAGTACAGCTTCTCCGGGGGCAGGGACAGGTTCAACTGGTCCAGGTAGTTGCCGGTGAAGGCCCGGTCCAGGGTGCAGATGGTGTACTGGGCGGTCACCTGGGTGCCCATGGCCTCCCCCAGGTACCGGGCCACGTCCAAAAGCATCTCCTGCCGCCAGTGGCAGTCGGTGCGGTAGTAGGTCTCCAGGGAGAGGTAGGGGGTCAGGTCCAGCTGGGTGCAGAAGGGGGTGCGGACGGCCATCTCCTCCGCCAGTAGGCTATAGTCCAGGCTGGGGCGGCCCTCCCCCAGAAAGCAGTGCTTCCCGGGGACCATGGCAAAGTAGCAGGGGGACCCGGTGCCCGCCAGATAGGTGTCGTAGACGGACTGGAAAATCTCCCCGGCGTGGTCCAGCATGGCCGGCTGGAGGGAGACCTCCTCCTTGGCCAGCCAGCCGTCCTTCTGGTAGAACCCCGCCTGCCCCTGCTGCTCCAGCGCCTGGTCCACCAGGTCCTCCAGGTTGAGAAAGTCCTCCTGGCTCCCGGCGGTGGTCTCTTCCCCGGAAGGGGTGGCTTCCCGGCCGCAGAGCAGGACCGCCGCCAGAAGAACCGCCAGCGCCGCCGCCCCAAGGACGGCTTTCCTTTTGCTCATCCCGCCCAATCCAGGGGGCACATGAGGAAGAACACCAGGTCCCCGTCCTGGCGGACGATGGTCTCGTCGGCCTGGGTGCAGATGTTCCACTGGGGATCGGCGGCGGACTCCAGGACCTGGCAGAACGCCGCCCCGGCCCCCGGGTCATCCAGCTGGAAGAGGTAGCCGATGAAGGGGATGGTGCCGATCATGGGGCCGAAGGTGGCCGCCGACTGAAAGCCGGTGATCTCTGTGTTGCCGAAGCCCGCCAGCAGGCCGGGCTCCACCTGGGCCACGGCCCCGGCGAAGGGGATGCTCTCGTGGGACAGAAGCTCCTCCGCCAGGGCGATCACGTCGGCGTCGGGGTTTTCTTTGTGCAGGTCCAGAAAGACCTGGCACAGGTTCTCCCCGGGGGTGTCGGCGGTCTGGCCGCAGGCGGTGAGGGTCAGGGCCAGCAAAGCGGCCAGAATGAGGGACAGGGTTCGTTTCATGATACAGTCTCCTTTTGTTGGGTTATGATTGAGCCAGCAGCTGGCCGAATCGCTGGAACAGGGCTGCCCCCTGGCAGCGGGTGGCCAGCGCCTGGGGGCTGAGGATGTCGGGTTTGGTGCCGGTGAGGATGCCCCGGTCAATGGCCCAGCCGAAGGCCTCCGCTGCCCAGTCGGGCACCTGGTCCCGGTCGCCAAAGGCGGCGGGGATGGCGGGGGCGGAGGTGTCCGCCCCCAGGTCCTGGGCGCAGCGATAGAGCAGGGTCACCAGCTCCTGACGGGTGACGGCCCGCTTGGGCTGGAAGGTCCCGTCGGGATAGCCCTCGGCCACCCCGGTCTCCGCTGCCCAGGCTGCGGCGGGGCCGTACCAGTCGGTCCCGGCCACGTCGGAGAAGGCGGCATCGCCCGAAACCTCCGGCTCACCGGCCAGGCGGTAGAGCACCGTCACCAGCATGCCCCGGGTCATGGAGGCGTAGGGACGGAACTGAAAGTCCGAGACCCCGGTGAACAGGCCCTGGGCCACCACGTCCTCCACCGCCTGGGCGTACCAGGCGTCCGGGGGCACGTCCGCGAAGCGGGCAGGAAAAACCGTGTCCTCTGTCCAGCCCATCACTTCGTCATAAAGCCACTGGTTCCGCCGGGCCAGCCAGGCTTGCAGGTTCTGCACCGCCTCCTGGTAGCTGCCGGGGGTGGTCTTCGGCCAGAGGACGTGGTCCATCCGCTGGCTGGCGGCCAGCTGGGCGCCGTAGTCCAGGATGGTGCCCAGCCGCCCCTCCCGGGTGCCGGGCTGGCCGCTGAGGGCGGTTTCCTCCACCAGAGGATACAGCTCCTCATAGCACTGCTGCACCGCCGCCCGGAAGGAGGGGATGGACAGCAGCTTCCGCCCCAGGGCGGTCTGCCCGGCAGAGAAGGCCTCCGGGTCCAGGGCCTGGTCATAGCTGCCGTAGGCAGAGTCAAAGTCCCACACGGGACCGGCGTAGAGTTTTTCCTCCCCGGCGGGCTTGTAGAAGAAGGTGGAGGACTGGAAGGCGTCCCCGTCCTGGCTCAGCTCCAGGATCAGGTAGCACCGGGCCAGGGAGTCCAGGTCCATGTAGTCCGTGTAGTCCAGGCCGGTGACCGGGTGGGTGCCCCCGTTCATCACCGCGTCCTCAAAGTCCTGCCAGAGGGCGCTGATGTACTCCATGGCGTCCTGGGGGAGATACTCGGGGCTTTTGCACACCACATACTTGCCGGAGGAGGAGACAAACCAGCTCTTTTCCTCCTGGGCCCGGGCGGGGAAGTCCAGCTCCAGCAGGTAGCCCCCGGAATAGTCCTCGGGGGTGGTGAGGCCGGTGACGTACTGATACCGGTTCCCCCGCTGGCTCACCCCCTGGGCGGTGGGAAGATCGTCCAGGTCATCGACCTGGGGATTGGCCTTCTCAATGGCCCCCTCCAGGTCGGCCACCTCCACCCGGCCGGTGCCGATCTCAGTCTTTTCGCTGAGGAGGTAGCTGCCCCGGTATTCCCCGTCGTAGTACAGGTCCACGGGCTTGCAGTTGGGGGAGTAGGGCAGGCCGAACTGAGCGGCCAGGTCATAGGTCAGCTGGTTGTGAAGCAGGCTCTCGTCGCAGTAGTTGGCCAGCAGCACCCAGGTGGAGGCGGCTTCCCCGGGGTCGCCGGTCTCCAGCAGGTCGGCGGCCTGGGAGAGCTTGATCTGATAGGGCTTTTTGGGGTATAACCAGGTGGAGTTGCCCCGGCCCTTGATCTGCTTGAGATCCCCGGACCAGATTTCTTCCCCGTCAGATCCCAGGAGCACCGCCGCGCCCTTGGCCTTGTTCTCCTTGTCCTGCTCCACCCAGAGCCGGTCTTTGGCCGGGTCCTGGCTGGTGAGGAAGAAGGCGGAGATGTTCTGGGACTGAAGCAGGTTCAGCTCCAGCCAGTCGCTGCCCCGGGTGAGGGTCACGGTGACGGTGCCCTCTGCGGGGTTCTGCCCGGTGAGGGCGGTCAGGTCGAAGGGCTCGCCGCTGGTGAGCACCGCCGCGCCTTCCCCGGCGGAGAGGGTGATGGGTCCGCCGTCAAAGGTCAGGGTGAGGGCAGAGGGGTCTGCCGAAGCGGGCAGGAACAGCCAGGTTTTGTCCCCCTGCTGCTGCGGGGAAACCGCGGCCCCTTCGGGGCCCTGCCAGGTCAGGTGGGATAAGCGCTCCCCTGCGGCATGGGCGGAGGGTAGGGTCAGCCCCAGGCACAGGGCCAGAGCCGCCAGGGTGAGCAGAAGGGGGCGGATGGTGAGTCGATTCATAACCGTTCTCCTCCGGATTGTTGGTGATGAAGGCCCCGGGCTGCCAGGGCCGGTTGGTGGTAGTATACCATAGTTTCCCCCGGCGCGCCAGAGA
>JAEDJB010000127.1 GCA_016296565.1 Oscillospiraceae bacterium | reverse complement strand
GGAGAAATGCTTGTAATAGGTAAAATTGTATCCTTGGATACAGAACAAGTGATGATTGAGCCCTTGGAAGCTGATGCGGATAGGCACATTCCATACGACTCTCGCCTGGAGGGTATCAGCAGACTATCCTTCAGTAAAGACAGTCTTGACAATCAGCCATTTGTCGTTGGCGATATTGTTGCTGTTAACTATGTTAATGAGATTCAATATGGGGATCCATGCTGGATTGATGCGGTGTCATGGGATTTATTTGAATCTTAGTAGTTCAAATAATGTCTGCTGAATAAACCGAACAGCGGTTGATTCGCGCGGCGCGCCATTGTTACAATAACGAGCCGGAACAGCAGAGCAGAGGCGGAAACTCCGCCTCTGCTTTGTCCATATGCTGTGGAAGTTATTTCGTGGTGGTTTTCCCGGTGCCGGTCATCCCGTCCAGGGTGTCCTCCACGGCGTCGCCCACGCTGCGGGCGGCGTCGGTGGCCCCCCGGGTCAGGTCCTCCCCGGCGTTGGCCAGGCCCCGGCCGGTGGTGGTCAGGGTGCTGCTGCCGGTGTAGCCCTCGGTGTTGTAGCCGTTTACTCTGCCGCTGCCGTCGGCGGAATAGGTGCCGTCGGTCCGGTCATCCAGGGGACCGCGGGCCTGGTTCTGCTGGACCAGCGCGTTGTTCTGGTTGTTCCAGCGGTGGGCGGCGGTGCTGGTGTTGGTCCCGCCGCAGCCGGCGGCGGTGAGGCCAAGGGTGAGGATGAGAGCGGCGGTCATCAGTTTTCGAACCATACGTTCCCTCCGTGTTTGTTCAGAAATTTGCGGCGAAGGGCCGCGTAACGTAGTATGCGCCGCCGGAGATTTTTTAGAAGAACAAGAATCCGCCAAAAATACCACTTGCTTTTTTTTGTAAAATGTGGCAAAGTCACAGAAGAGAGGGACAATGCTGCGGTAAAATAACCGCAGTATAAACGTCCTGACTCACACACTTTACATAGAAAACAGGAACCACCAACCCAAAACAGAAAGGAGACGTCATTATGGAACTGAAAGGCAGCAAGACCGAGGCCAACCTGCTGGAGGCATTTGCCGGCGAGAGCATGGCCCGCAACAAGTATACTTACTTCGCATCCCAGGCCCGCAAGGAGGGCTATGAGCAGATTGCCGCATTCTTCGAGGAGACCGCCGGCAACGAGAAGGAGCACGCCAAGCTGTGGTTCAAGGAGCTCTCCGGCATCGGCACCACCGCCGAGAACCTGATGGCCGCCGCCGAGGGCGAGCACGAGGAATGGACCGACATGTATCAGCGCATGTCCAAGGAGGCCCGGGAAGAGGGTTTCCACCGGATTGCTGACATGTTCGCCGCCGTGGGCGAGATCGAAAAGTCCCACTATGAGCGTTACCTGAAGCTGGTGGAGAACCTGGAGAACGACCAGGTCTTCAAGAAGTCCACCGTGAAGGTTTGGTACTGCCGCAACTGCGGTCACCTGGAATATGGCGACACCGCGCCCGAGGAGTGCCCCGTCTGCGGTCATCCCCAGGCCTTCTTCGAGATCAAGGCAGACAACTACTAATTATTGCAGTGACCTCCCCGCGCTTCTGCGCGGTCCCGGGAAGCGGCAGAACAAACCGTTCTGCCGCTTCCTTTTTTTTCCCTTGACAAATCCGCCTCATCCATGGTATAGTATAACCACCAATTACATAAGGATCGGATGAAGTAAAAGGGAGATTCCGCTGCGGGCGGAAACCGATGAAGCAATCCCCGGGCCTGCCGACCCGCGGAGAAACTTTCAGGTCAATGTACCTTTTATGGACGACACTCTGGAGAGAACCGGGCACGTGACCCGGTCGCCGTAGAAGTAACGCTTTCAGGCTGTGATACAGAGGATATACAGGCAGGGAGACCCCCTGCGCCTGTATATCCTCTTTTTTCATTCCAGGGAAAAAACGGTAATTGGTTTCTTTGATGATTCCTTCCCACCTTCCAGGGAACAACAACTCTTTTTCTGCAAGAACGACAGCCATACAGGCTGTCGTTTTTGCGTCTGGGGGAAAAAGAGCGGCGTTTTTCGGGCGGATGCTATCCGCCCCTACTTTGCGCCCCCCTGTAGGGGCGGCTATCAGCCGCCCGCCAACGGAGCTTCTGTCGCTTTGGGGGGAGCGGAAGTGGTTGCCCAAACTTTTCCGGTGTGCTAAACTGAACAGGAAATCTTGAACGGAAAGAAGGGAGGCGGACCCGTGGAAAAAAACGCCTTAACCATCGCCGGGCTGCAAACGGAATTTCAGACGGACAAGGGGAAGCTCACCGCCGTGGACGGCATCCACCTGTCGGTGCCCCGGGGCACCATCGTGGGGCTTGTGGGGGAGTCCGGCTGCGGCAAGAGCGTCACCGCCCTGTCGGTGCTGGGCCTGGTGCGTCCTCCGGGCCAGGTGACCCAGGGGGAGATCCTCTTCGGGGGCCGGGACCTGCGGAAACTGCCGGAAAAGGAGCTGCGAAAGCTCCGGGGCAACCGAATCGCCATGATCTTTCAGGACCCTATGACCTCCCTGAACCCGGTGTACACCGTGGGGGCCCAGGTGGCGGAGGTGCTGCGGCTCCACCAGGGGCTGAACCGGGCCCAGGCCCGGGAGAAAACGGCGGACCTCTTCCGCCAGGTGGGCATCCCTGACCCGGCGGCCCGGCTGGACGACTATCCCCGGCAGCTCTCCGGGGGCCTGCGCCAGCGGGTGATGATCGCCATGGCCATGGCCTGCGAGCCGGAGCTGCTCATTGCCGACGAGCCCACCACCGCCCTGGACGTGACCATCCAGGCCCAGA
Source organism: Oscillospiraceae bacterium (assembly GCA_016296565.1). Taxonomy (GTDB): domain Bacteria; phylum Bacillota; class Clostridia; order Oscillospirales; family Oscillospiraceae; genus Evtepia. The sequence goes on along the minus strand of JAEDJB010000127.1, from coordinate 2,350 downwards.
TCCTCCGCCTCATGGGGGACCTGCGCCGGGACCACGGCACCGCCATCCTCCTGATCACCCACAACATGGGGGTGGTGGCCCAGCTGTGCGACTATGTGTATGTGATGTACGCCGGGCAGATTGTGGAGCAGGCGGAGACCTTCGAGCTCTTCCGCAACCCCCGCCACCCCTACACCCTGGGGCTGCTGAAGGCCATCCCCTCCCTGGAGGGGGAGGAAAAGCGGCTGTACAACATCCGGGGCTCCGTCCCTGACCTGTCCAGCCTGCCCCCGGGCTGCCGTTTCTGCCAGCGGTGCGACTGCGCCCAGCCGGTCTGCGCCCGGCAGGCGCCCCGGCTGGCCCCCGCGGGGGAGCACCACCAGGTGCGCTGCGTGCACCCCATGGGTAAGCCCTGAAAGGAGACCTTATGGACCGACCGATCTTATCCGAGGGCCGCGCCCTCACCAAAACCTTTCCGGTGAAGGGCCGGGGCAAGGGCGCGGTGCTCCACGCGGTGTCCCAGGTGGACATCGCCATTTACCAGGGGGAGACCCTGGCTCTCGTGGGGGAGTCCGGCTGCGGGAAATCCACCCTGGGCCGCCTGCTCCTGGGGCTGCTGGAGCCCACCTCCGGCCAGGCCCTCTTTGACGGGAAGGACCTGGCCCAGCTCTCCAAGAAGGACCTGCGGGCGCTCCGGCGGCAGATGCAGATGGTCTTTCAGGACACCGCCTCCGCCTTAAATCCCCGGCTGAACGTGGCGGGGCTGCTGGCGGAGCCCATGCGCCTGCACGACCTGTGCCCCAGCCGGGAGATGCCCCGGCGGGCGGCGGAGCTGCTGGAGCAGGTGGGCCTGTCCCCGGACCTGCTGGACCGGTACCCCCATCAGCTCTCCGGGGGCCAGCGGCAGCGGGTGGTGCTGGCCCGGGCTTTGGCCCTGAACCCCCGGCTGGTGGTGTGCGACGAGCCGGTGTCCGCCCTGGACGTGTCCGTCCAGGCCCAGATGCTGAACCTGCTGGCCGACCTCCAGGAGGCCCACCGGCTGACCTATCTCTTCGTGTCCCACGACCTGGGGGTGGTGCGCCACATTGCCGACCGGGTGTGCGTCATGTTCCTGGGCCGGGTGTGCGAGGTGGGTCCCACCCGGGACCTGTTTTCCTCCCCTCGGCACCCCTACACCCGCTTTCTGCTGGATTCGGTCCCCCGGCCGGACCCCACCCGCCGGGACGAGGCCCTGGGCCGCCTGACGGGGGAAATCCCCAGCCCGGTGGACCCGCCCTCCGGCTGCCGGTTCCGCACCCGCTGTCCCTATGCCAAAGAAGTCTGCGCCGAAACCGTTCCCCCGCTGGTGACCCAGGGGGAGCGCCAGCTGGCCTGCCATTTTCCCTTGGAGGTGTAAGCCATGCCCTTTGCTGATCTGCACTGCGACACCATCTCCTGGCTCCATCAGCGCCGCCGGGCGGGGGAGACCCTGGGCCTGCGGAACGGCCAGGGGATGCACATCAACCTGGAAAAGCTGAAACACAGCGGCTATGCCCTGCAAAACTTTGCCCTCTTCGTGGACCTGGCGAAAACCACGGACCCCTGGGGGTCTGTGCTGACCCTGGCGGAGCTGTATGTAAGCCAGACCGAGGCCAACCGGGACCTGGTTCTGCCTGCCCGTTCCTTTACGGACCTGGAACAGGCCCGTCGGGAGGGGAAGATTGCCAGCGTCCTTACTGTAGAGGAGGGGGGCGTGTGCAAAGGCGACCTGGACAATCTGCGCACCCTCCACCGGCTGGGGGTCCGGATGCTGACCCTCACCTGGAACTATGAAAACCAGCTGTCCGGCCCCAACGGCAGTTCTCTGGGCCTGAAGGACAAGGGCTATGAATTTCTGGCGGAGATGGAACAGCTGGGGATGGTCCCCGACGTGTCCCACCTCAGCGACCAGGGGTTCTGGGACGTGTGCCGGGAAGCGAAAAAGCCCTTTGCCGCCAGCCATTCCAGCTGCCGGGCCCTGTGGCCCCACCAGAGGAACCTGACCGACGAGATGCTCCGGGCCCTGGCGGACCGGGGCGGCATCGCCGGGGTGAATTTCTACGCGGATTTTCTGGGAGAGAGCAAAACGTCCCGCACCGCCGACATCGTCCGCCACATGAAGCACATGAAGGACGTGGCCGGTCTGGAGGTGGTGGCCCTGGGGTCCGACTTCGACGGCATCGGCTGCCCCCTGGAGCTGGGGGACGCCGCCGGCATGGACCAGCTCACCCGGGAAATGGAGCGGGCCGGGTTTACGCCCCGGGAAATCGACGCCATCTGCTGGGAAAACGTGTGGCGGTTTTATAAAGAAACCCTGTGACCCGCGCCCTTGGCTCCCCCAGAGGGGGAGCTT
>JAEDJB010000010.1 GCA_016296565.1 Oscillospiraceae bacterium | reverse complement strand
AACAAAAAAGCCTGCAACCCATTGAAACACAAGGGGTTGCAGGCTTTCTGCTTGCGATCAATTCAGCGGTTGAATGGATTACTCGTACATGGGATACTTGTCGGTGATGGACTTGACGCCGGCGATGATCTCGTCCTGGGCGGTCTCGAACTCGGTGGCGGTCTTCCACATGAGCTGGCCGATGAGCTTCATGTCGTCCTCACGCAGGCCGCGGCTGGTGGCGGCGGGCACGCCCACGCGGATGCCGCTGGTGACGAAGGGAGACTGGGGATCGTCGGGGATGGTGTTCTTGTTGACGGTGATGTTCACCTGGTCCAGGCGCTTCTCCATCTCCTTGCCGGTGATGTTGGCCTTGCGCAGGTCCACCAGCATCAGGTGGTTGTCGGTGCCGCCGGAGACCAGGTCGAAGCCGGAATCCATCAGGCTCTTGGCCAGGACCTGGGCGTTCTTCAGGATCTGCTCCTGATAGGTCTTGAACTCAGGCTTCAGGGCCTCGCCGAAGGCCACGGCCTTGGCGGTGATGATGTGCATCAGAGGGCCGCCCTGGGAGCCGGGGAAGATGGCCTTGTCGATCTTCTTGGCCAGCTCTTCCTTGCAGAGGATCACGCCGCCGCGGGGGCCGCGCAGGGTCTTGTGGGTGGTGGTGGTGACCACGTCTGCATAGGGGACGGGAGAGGGATGCAGGCCGGTGGCAACCAGGCCGGCGATGTGGGCCATGTCCACGAACAGGTAAGCGCCCACCTCATGGGCGATCTCGCTGAAGGCCTTGAAGTCGATGATGCGGGGATAGGCGGAGGCGCCGGCGATGATCATCTTGGGCTTGTGCTTCTTGGCCAGGTCGCGGACCTGGTCGTAGTCGATGTAGCCCTGGTCGTTCACGCCGTAAGCCACCATGTTATAGTTGATGCCGGAGTAGTTCACGGGGCTGCCGTGGGTCAGGTGGCCGCCGTTGTCCAGGTTCATGCCCATGACGGTGTCGCCCACGTTGCACAGGGCCTGGTAGACAGCGTAGTTGGCGGAAGCGCCGCTGTGGGGCTGCACGTTTGCATGGTCTGCGCCGAAGAGCTGCTTGGCGCGGTCCCGGGCCAGATTCTCCACCACGTCCACGCACTCGCAGCCGCCGTAGTACCGCTTGCCGGGATAGCCTTCTGCATACTTGTTGGTCAGCACGGTGGAGGCTGCCGCCAGGACTGCCTCGCTGACGAAGTTCTCAGAGGCGATCAGCTCAATGTTTCTGCGCTGACGGTCGTACTCTGCCTTCACGGCGTTGCCGACCTCGGGGTCCTGCTGGATCAGGAAATCAATGACATCTTTGACCACTTTATACTCGCTCCTTTGTTCTGTTTTCCATAGATGAGTGACAGGGTTGAGGGGCCCGGTCTGGTAATGGTGATATTATACTCCAAATGTTGCAAAAATCCAATGACTAATTTTTACCTTTGTGCTATACTATTTATACGAAAAACCGCCAATGGCGCAAAAGGAATCGGTGCTTTTTATGAAAACCCAACAGGAGATCCGTTTTATTCTTGATGAGCTGACCCGGCTGTATCCCGACGGGATCTGTTCCCTGGTCTACGAGAAGGACTATGAGCTGCTTTTTGCCACCCGGCTGTCCGCCCAGTGCACGGACGAGCGGGTGAACCAGGTGACCCCCGCCCTTTTTGCACGCTTTCCCTCCCTGGAGGCGCTGGCGGCGGCGGAGCCTTCCGACGTGGAGCCCTACATCCACTCCTGCGGCTTCTTCCGGGCCAAGGCCCGGGACATTGTGCTGGCCTCCCGGATGCTGCTGGAGGACTACGGCGGCCGGGTCCCCGGCACCATGGAGGAGCTGCTGAAGCTGCCCGGAGTGGGCCGGAAAACCGCCAACCTGATCCTGGGGGACGTTCACGGCCAGCCGGGGGTGGTGGTGGCGGACACCCACTGCATCCGCATCACCGGCCTGCTGGGCCTCACCGACGGGTCCAAGGACCCGGGGAAGGTGGAGCAGCAGCTGCGGGCCTGCCTGCCCCCGGAGGAGTCCAACAACTTCTGCCACCGGATGGTCCTCCACGGCCGGGCGGTGTGCCGGGCCAGAAAGCCCGACTGCCCCCACTGCACCCTGCGGGCCTGGTGCGACCACTTCACAAAGGAAAGCGAAGGGTGATCCTTCGCTCTTGGCTCCCCCTCTGGGGGAGCTGGATTCGCCCGAAGGGCGAAGACTGAGAGGGCGGCTACCGTGGGTGACCCGCAATCCTCCGTTTGTTCGTCCCTGCAAGGTGTTTGCCCTCTCAGTCAGCTTCGCTGACAGCTCTCCCAGAGGGAGAGCCAAGTCTCGATAAAAAACCTCCCGTTCCGTATCCTTCGGAACGGGAGGTTCTTCTTATTTTCCGGTTTCCTGATACCGCTGGTAGATCATCTGTAAGCCGTCCAGCATCAGGTCGGGGTCCACATGGTCAATGAAGTCCGCGTGCTGGGCAACCAGGGGGGCCAGGCCGCCGGTGGCGATCACCCGGATGGGGCCGTCGCAGCCCATCTCCTCCTTGGTCTTGCGGGTCAGGTACTCGGCCGAGCCCACGGCCCCCACCACGGCCCCCACCTGAATGTGGGTCACCGCGTCCCGGCCCAGGACCGTGGGGGGATAGGCCAGGTCAATCTGGGGGAGCATGGCGGTGTTGCGGAAGAGGGCGTTCACCGAGGTGCGGATGCCCGCCAGGATGCAGCCTCCCAGATAGGAGCCGTCCGGGGCCACCGCGTCCACGGTGGTGGCGGTGCCGAAGTCCAGAATGATGAAGGGCGCGCCGTATTTTTTTGTGGCGGCCACGCAGCACACCGCCCGGTCCGCCCCCAGGCGCTCCTCCGCTTCGTAGGGAAGGCCGGGGTCCACGTCCCGGTCCACCACCAGCGGGGGCCGGCCGGTGACCTGCCCGGCTGCGGCGCACAGAGCGTCCATCACCGGGGGCACCACAGAGGCGATCATCGTACCGGTGATCTCCTCCGGCGGAACGCCAAGGGCTTTCAGCCCCTCCCGAAGTTCCTGGGCAATCTCCTCCGCCGTTCTGTCATAGTCCGTCACCTGGCGGAAGGACCCCACCAGGGTCTCCCCCTCCATGAGGCCAAACACGATATTGCTGTTTCCCACGTCGATGGCCAGCAGCATGACCTTCGTCCCCCTTTGTCTGGGCGCTCAACCCGTCCCGACGGTTTTGGCGCTCTTTCTAGTATGGACAAATCATAGCATACCCCATGCCCTTTGACCAGACCCAGTTTCGTTTTTTCTCCCCCGGCAGGCACAGACCCGGCCCGCCCCTCATATATTGGAGCAGGATCAAACAGAGAGGAGGCAGGGAACCATGGGGAATCAGTATGACCAGCTGCGGTCCTCCCCCCAGGCAAAGCAGCTGCTGGAAAATCAGGAGGCCATCAAAAAGGTGCTCAGCAGCCCGGACACCAAAAAGCTGCTCCAGCAGCTTCAGAAAAAGGACAGCGGCAAGCTCCAGGCCGCCGCCCAGTCCGCCCTCCAGGGGGACAGCGCCGCCCTGAGCAATCTGGTCCGGGAGCTCTCCGGCAACCCGGAGGCCGCCAGGGCCATGGAGCAGCTGAACCAAAGGCTCACAAAGAAATAACGGCCGCCCGGCGGAAAGGAGGGGATGACCCGTGGCTGACCTGGAAGAAACCCTGAACAGCCTGCTCTCAGACCCCAACGCCATGGGGCAGATCATGGACCTGGCGGGAAAGCTGGGCCTGGGCGGCAGCGAGCCGGACCCGGCGGCAGAGCCGGAGCCGGAACCCGGCCAGGATTCCCCTCCCCCGGGTCAGGACGCCTTTTCCGCCCTGGGCCCTCTGCTCTCCGACCCCAGCCAGCTGCTGAAACTGGGAAAGCTCCTGGAGGTTCTCCAGTCCGGCAGCCAGCTGAGCGGGGAGGCCACCGCCCTGCTCACCGCTCTGCGGCCTTTCCTCCGGGCGGACCGGCAGAGAAAGCTGGACCGGGCCATGCGCCTGGCGGGTCTGTCCCAGGCGGCCCGCCAGGCCTATCGCCTGTGGAAAGAGGGTGAGCTCCATTTATAACACCTATCTCCCGGGCTGCGGCCCCTATGAAAAGATCCCGGAGGAGACTCCCCCGGGATCGGATTCGGTGACTTCTTCGATTTTTTCTTCGGTGTCCGGCGGCCTGTCCGGCCTGCTGGGCAAGCTGAACCTGAACAAGCTGGACTCCGGCGACCTGCTTCTGCTGCTGATCCTCTTTCTTCTTTTGAAAGAAGGGGACGGCAGCGACTGGGTGCTGCTGTTAGCCCTGGCCGCCGTTTTTCTCCTGGACGGGGAGGGCTGAGCTTCTGTGGAGCACCGTCCCGTCCGGCAGGGAGAAGGAAACCTCCTCCCCCAGGGGGATGGTGCAGGAGGTCTCGGTCATTTCGTAGACCTTCTGGTCCCCCTCCAGGGTTTCCGCCCCCCAGAGAAGGCCGGTGGCGGTTTCGATCCAGTACCGGTCCAGGGTGTCCAGGTCCGGGTTTTGGACCTCCACGTAGATGCAGTCCTTGTCCTCCCGGCGCTCATAGCCCGCGTTGGTGATCTGCGCCGGGTCCAGGGCCAGCACGTCCTCGTAGGTGGGGATGCGCTGGGCCAGGTCTCCGGTGGTCTCTCCGGCGGTCAGCTCCTTCCAGGTCCGGTCCCCGCCGTACCACAGGTACAGCTTCCCGTCCCCCACCAGCCGGTGCTGGACGGCGCCCCCTGTGGTGATGTCGGTTTTTACATAGCCCCCGTCGGCCCAGATCTTGACCTGGTCCGTGGAACTGCCCCCGGACCAGAACAGGGACACGTTCAGCTCCCGCTGGTAGCTCTCCGGCCGGGACAGGGTGGCGATCACCGCCTGGACGGTTTCCGGGGTGACCTCCACAGGCAGGTAGTCCTGGTTCTCCCCGGCGGCCTCCTGGCTCACGTCCGGCAGGACCACCTCAGGGACCCGCCCGGTGAGGGAGGGAACGCCAAAGCTCACAAACACGGCGGCAAAGACCGTGATGGCGATGGCAATCACCAGAATGGTGCGGTTTTTCTGCTCCATGGGCTCCTCCCCTCTCGGCCATGCCGCTTGCTGCTCAGACGGAAAACTCCTCCGGGGGCTCCGCCCGCAGGCCCTTCTTCCACAGGATGGCGTCTGCGATCCGGCGGCAGGCCTGGCCGTCCCCGTAGGGGTTCACCGCGTGGGCCATCTGGTCATAGGCGGCCCGGTCGGTGAGAAGCCGCGCCCCCTGGGCGTAGACATTCTCCTCCTCGGTGCCCGCCAGCAGCACCGTGCCGGCGGCCACGGCCTCGGGCCGCTCGGTCTCCCGCCGCAGCACCAGCACCGGCCGGCCCAGGGCGGGGGCCTCCTCCTGGAGCCCCCCGGAGTCGGTCATCACAAAGGCGGACCGGGCCATGAGATTGTGCATCTCGTCGGGGGTCAGGGGGTCGATCAGGTGGATGCGGGGGTGACCGGCCAGGTAGGTCTGGGCGGCCTGCCGCACCACCGGGGACAGGTGGACGGGATACACCAGCTCCGCCTGGGGGAAGTCCTCCGCCAGCCGGCGCAGAGCCTTCATGATGTTGGTCATGGGCTGGCCGTAGTTCTCCCGCCGGTGGCAGGTGACCAGAATGATCTGCCGGCCGGTATAGTCCAGTTCGTTTAACAGCTGGGTGCGGAACCGGTAGTCCGGCTGCACCGTGGTCTTTAACGCGTCAATCACCGTGTTGCCGGTGATGAAAATGCCGTCCTTGATGCCCTCGGCCAGCAGGTTGTCCCGGTTGGCTTTCGTGGGGGCAAAGTGCAGCTCCGCCAGGTCGCCTACGAGGGTCCGGTTCATCTCCTCCGGGAAGGGGGAGTACCGGTCCCAGGTGCGCAGGCCGGCCTCCACATGGCCCACGGCGATCTTTTGGTAAAAGGCCGCCAGGGCCCCGGAGAAGGTGGTGGAGGTGTCCCCGTGGACCAGGACCAGGTCGGGCTTTTCCCGGGAAAAGACCTGCTCCAGCCCCAGCAGGCACTTGCTGGTGATGGTGTACAGGCTCTGCTGGGCCTGCATAATGTCCAGGTCATAGTCCGGGGTGATGCGGAAGAGGCGCAGCACGTCGTCCAGCATCTCCCGGTGCTGGGCGGTGATGCAGCAGATGCTCTCAATTTCCGCCCGGCTCTCCAGTTCCTTCACCAGGGGCGCCATCTTCACTGCCTCCGGACGGGTCCCGAAGATTGTCATCACTTTCAGTGCCATGGGTCGTTTCCTCCTCAAGTTCTGTTTTCTCGCCTCCGTGGCTCAGAGAGATCCGGGCAGCGATGAGGCCCGCCAGGCACAGGGCACACAGCAGCACCATGGCCTTCAGGGCGCCGCTGGTGGTGAGGACCACGGCGGACAGGCCCAGGATGGCGCTGATCACATACAGGATGGCCACCGCCTGCTTCTGGTTGAAGCCCATGTCGATGAGCCGGTGGTGCACATGGCTGCGGTCGGGCGCCATGGGGTTCTGGCCCTTGGACAGCCGCCGCAGGATGGCAAAGCAGGTGTCGAACAGGGGCAGACCCAGCATCAGGAAGGGCACCGCGAAGGAGATGATGGTGTAAAACTTAAACAAGCCCTGGATGGACACCGTGGCCAGCACAAAGCCCAGGAAGGTGGAGCCGGTGTCCCCCATGAAGATTTTGGCCGGGTTGTGGTTGTAGGGCAGAAAGCCGATGCAGCTGCCCGCCAGGGCGGCCATCATGAGGGCCACCAGGCCGTCGCTCACCAGCATGGCGATCACCAGCATGGTGAGGGAGCTGATGGTGGCCACCCCCACCGCCAGGCCGTCCAGCCCGTCGATGAGGTTCACCGCGTTGGTGATGGCCACAATCCAGATCACCGACACGGGGATGGACCAGGCCCCCAGGACCCAGTAGGGGTTGTCGCTGAAAATATTGGGGTTGGAGATCACCTGAATCACGTTGCCGTGGAGCACCGCCACCAGGGCCGCCGCGATCTGCACCACCAGCTTGGGCAAAGCGGGCAGGGCGTAGATATCGTCGAAAATACCCAGGATCACAATGATCACGCTGCCCAGCAGCATCCCCTGCATGGCAGTGGACAGGGGCACGAAGATCAGGGTGCTCAGGAGAAATCCCAAAAAGATGGCCAGCCCGCCCATCCGGGGGATGGGGTGGTTGTGCATCCGGCGGTTGTCCTTGGGCACGTCCACCGCGCCCACCTTCTCCGCCAGGGACTTCACCACAGGTGTGGCGATAAACGCGATGAGGATGGCGGCCACCAGGGCCGCCGCAATCCGCGCAATCGCCGGCAGTTCCATTGTCATAGTATTTGTACGCTCCTTTGGAATGGGTTCCCGCCAGGTCCTCAGCGGGGAACAAAGCCCACCTTCTTGTGGACCTTCCGCAGGGTCTTGTTGGCGATGGCCGCGGCCTTCTCCGCGCCCTGGCGGTAGAGGCTCTCCAGGTAGCCCTTGTCCGCCAGGAGCCGCTGGGTCTCCTCCCGGATGGGACGCAGGGCCTCCACCACCGCGTCGCCCACGGCGGGCTTGAAGGCGCCGTAGCCCTGGCCGGAGAACTCCTGCTCCACGGCCTCGGGGGTCTTGCCGGTGACGGCGGCGTAGATTTCAATGAGGTTGGACACGCCGGGCTTGTCGGGAGAGCGGTAGATGCCTCCCTCGCTGTCGGTGACGGCCCGCTTGAACTTGCGGATGATCACCTCGGGGGGGTCCATCACCAGGATATAGGAGTTTTCGTTGGGGCTGGACTTGCTCATCTTCTTGTCCGGCTCGCTGAGGGACATGACCCGGGCGGCTACCTTGGGGATGTAGGCCTCGGGCATGGTGAACACGTCCCCGTAGATGCCGTTGAACCGCTGGGCGATGTTCCGGGTCAGCTCCACGTGCTGGCGCTGGTCCTCCCCCACCGGCACCAGGTCGGCCTGGTACAGGAGGATGTCCGCCGCCATCAGGCTGGGGTAGGTGAACAGGCCCGCGTTCACGTTGTCGGCGTGGGAGGCGGACTTGTCCTTAAACTGGGTCATGCGGCTGAGCTCGCCGTACATGGTGTAGCAGTTGAGCACCCAGGCCAGCTCCGCGTGCTGGGGCACCTGGGACTGGATGAAAATGATGCTCTTCTCCGGGTCCAGGCCGCAGGCGATGAACTGGGCGTAGAGCTCCAGGCTCTGGCGGCGCAGGTCGGCGGGGTTCTGGCGGACGGTGATGGCGTGCTCGTCGGCCACGCAGTACAGGGCGTTGTAGTCCGCCTGCAGGTCCACCCAATTGCGCAGCGCACCCAGGTAGTTGCCCAGGGTAATCTTGCCGCTGGGCTGGGTGGCGCTGAAAATCACTTTTTTATCTTTTTCCATGGTTGGTCACCTCGTTGGGTAAATTCATACTTCTTTATCTTACCACAACAAAATCTTTCGCGCAACAATCCCTGCAATAAACCTTGACAATTCCTCCGGTGAATTTTAGAATGTTGAGTCAGAAATATGACTTGAATGGGAGGGCATTTCCTATGGATATGACCTGGTTTGACGAAATGGAGGCGCGGATTCCCACCGGGACCGTCCGCACCCGTTTTGCCCCGTCGCCCACGGGATACATGCATGTGGGCAACCTGCGCACCGCGCTGTACACCTGGCTCATCGCCCGCAAGGCTGGCGGCTCCTTCATCTTCCGGCTGGAGGACACCGACCAGACCCGCCAGGTGGAGGGGGCCACGGAGCTCATCTACCGCACCATGGCCGAGTGCGGCCTGACCCACGACGAGGGCCCCGACGTGGGCGGCCCGGTGGGTCCCTACATCCAGACCCAGCGCCGGGACCTTTATGGCAAGTATGCCCAGCTGCTGGTGGAAAAAGGCCACGCCTACTACTGCTTCTGCGAAAAGGCCGAGTCCGAGGAGGACTCCGGGGAGTTTAACCGGGCCGCCGACCCCTGCCGGAACCTCTCCCCTGAGGAGGTGGCCGCCAACCTGGCCGCCGGGAAGCCCTATGTGATCCGCCAGAAGATCCCCGCCGAGGGCTCCACCACCTTCCACGACGCCTCCTTCGGGGACATCACCGTGGAGAACAACACCCTGGACGACCAGGTCCTCATGAAGCGGGACGGCCTGCCCACCTACAACTTCGCAAACGTGGTGGACGACCACCTCATGGGCATCACCCACGTGGTCCGGGGCAGCGAGTACCTGTCCTCCGCCCCCAAATACAACCTGCTCTACGAGGCCTTCGGCTGGCCCATCCCCACCTACATCCACTGCTCTCCCGTGATGCGGGACGCCCAGCACAAAATGTCCAAGCGCCACGGGGACCCCTCCTACGAGGATCTGAAGGCCCAGGGCTTCCTCACCGGCGCCATCCTCAACTATGTGGCCCTGCTGGGCTGGTCCCCCCGGGGGGAGCTGGCGGAGCAGGAGTTCTTCACCCTGGAGGAGCTGGTCCAGGCCTTTGACATCACCGGCATTTCCAAGTCCCCCGCCATCTTCGACCTGGAAAAGCTGAAGTATTTCAACAGCGCCTACATCAAGAACCTCTCCCCCGAGGCATTCCTGGCGGCGGCGGAGCCCTACCTGAAGCAGGCCATCCGCAACCCGGACATTGACCTGACCCTGGTGGCCCCCCTGGTCCAGACCCGGCTGAACACCCTCACGGAGATTCCCGAGATGGTGGACTTCTTCGACCAGCTGCCGGAATACTCCAACGACCTGTACAGCCACAAGAAGATGAAAACCAACCCGGAGAACTCCCTGGAGGCCCTCCAGATGGTGATCCCCGTCTTTGAGGCCATGACCGAGTGGACCTTCGACTCCGTCCACGACGCCCTCATCAACCTGGCCGCCGAGAAGGCGCTGAAAAACGGCCGGATCATGTGGCCCGTCCGGGTGGCAGCCTCCGGCAAGCCCACCACCCCCGGCGGCGCGGTGGAGATCTGCCAGATCCTGGGCAAGGAGGAGACCCTGCGCCGCCTCCGCCTGGGCGTGGAGCAGCTGACCCCCTGAGTCCAAAACCCCAAAAAGCCCCCCTTTCCTCAGGGGGGCTTCTTATTTCCAATGGGAGGGATGCCTGATGGCAGAAAAACGCCTGGAGGACCAGATGAGGTTCCTCCTGGAGATTGACAAGGAGAAAAACATCCTCCGCCAGACCCATCTCAGCGGCGGCGGCCGCCGGGAGAACGACGCGGAGCACGCCTGGCACATGGCCATTATGATCTATCTGCTGCGGGAGTACGCCAACGAGAAGATCGACCTGGCCAAGACCATGATGATGGCCCTCATCCACGACATTGTGGAGATTGACGCCGGGGACACCTACGCCTACGACACCGCCGCCCTGGCCACCCAGCAGGAGCGGGAGGCCAAGGCCGCCCAGCGGATCTTCGGCCTGCTGCCGGAGGACCAGGGGGAGGAGCTGCTGGCCCTGTTCCGGGAGTTTGAGGACTACGAAACCCCCGAGGCCCGGTTTGCCCATGTGCTGGATAACTTACAGCCCCTCATGCTCAACGACTCCAACAACGGCGGGGACTGGCGGGCGCACCAGGTGAAAAAGTCCCAGGTGTACAGGCGCAACGCCAGAACCGGCACCGGGTCTGAGTCCCTGTGGGCCTATATGGAGGGGCTGATTCAGCGGAACGTGGAGAAGGGGAACATTCAGGACTGCTGAGCACCGGCGCGGGCGGCGGGAGCAAGCCCCCGCCCTACAGAAAAGGATAAAAAAGACCGGTCGGTTTCCCGACCGGTCTTTTTTATTGAGCAGTTTTTCTGCGCAGGCAGCAGAACAGCAATTAGTGCAGCTTGCCGGACAGAACAGCGCCAGAGATAACGATCTTCTGGATCTGGTTGGTGCCCTCGAAGATGCAGTATGCCTTGATGTCGCGGAACATCTTCTCCACGCAGTCTTCCTTCATGTAGCCCTTGCCGCCCATCAGCTGGATAGCGTCGGTGCAGACTTCCATAGCGGACTGAGTGGCGAACATCTTAGCCATAGCAGCTTCCTTGGAGAAGGGATAGCCGTTGGCCTGCAGCCAGTTGGCGTGGGTGACCAGCAGGCGGGAAGCCTCGATCTTGGTAGCCATGTCGGCGATCATCCACTGGATGCCCTGACGCTTGGAAACGGGAGCACCGAAGGTGACACGCTCCTTGACGAAAGCAATAGCTTCGTCCAGAGCACGACGAGCAATACCGACAGCCAGAGCGCCGACGCAGGCACGGGACTTGTCCAGGGTCTTCATAGCGAAGCCGAAGCCCTTGCCCAGGCCTTCCTCACCACCGACCAGGTTGAAAGCGGGAACGCGGACGTTCTCGAACTTCAGGGAGCAGGTGGAGATGGTACGGAAGCCGCACTTGTCCTCATACTTGGTGACGGAGAAGCCGGGGGTGCTGGTGGGAACCATGAAAGCGGAGATGCCCTTGGTGCCCTTGGAAGGATCGGTCATAGCGAACACGCAGACGATGTCAGCCTCACCGCCGTTGGTGATGAAGCACTTCTCGCCGTTGATGACCCACTCGTCGCCGTCCTTAACAGCAGTGGTCTTGACGTTGGAAGCGTCGGAACCGGACTGGGGCTCGGTCAGAGCGAAAGCAGCGTAGCCCTTGCCGTTCAGGATGTGCTCAGCAAAGTACTTGACCTGGTCGGGGGTGCCGCCGATCAGAATGGGCTTCAGAGCCAGGTTGGTGGTCTGCATGACGGAAGCGAAGTTGCCGTCATAGTAACCCATCTCTTCGTACATGACCTCAGCAACGTCCAGGGTGACCTTGTTGCCGCCATATTCCTTGGGGATCTCGAAGGAGTTCAGGCCCAGCTTGAATGCCTTCTCATAAGCATCAAAGGGGATAGCCTGGGAAGGATCCACAACCTTGTCCCAATCCAGCATGATGGGCTCGATTTCCTTCTTAGCGAACTCGCCAATAATGTCAACCCACTTCTGCTGCTCTTCGTTCAGAATACGCATGTTAATCTACCTCCATAATAAATTATGTCGTTTTGACATGATCGCCTGCCCTACTTCAGACAGACTAAAACACTGTCCGCAGCCGGAAACCCGGCACTTGGACAATTGTTCTCAAAAATGATAAGGGCCGGAAACGGAAACCAGAAAAAACTTTTTGCTGAAAGTTTCTAATCTTTTGGTTTCGCATAGTCCCGCTAACCTACATACTCATGATACTTCCTAATTTCAACAAATTAAATCGGACTGATTAACTAAATTATCATTTTTTATACTACATTTTTCTAGTACACCCAGTCCGGGTCAGAATTTGTAGTCCGCCTGGTCCAGAGGCCGGATCACCCGCAGGTAGATCTTCCGGAGAAAACCGGCCGTCAGAAGCCCCGCCAGCACCTCCGCCACCGGGAAGGCCCACCAAACCATATTCAGGTTCCCGGAAAGAGAGAACACATAGGCCAGGGGGAGCACCAGAACCAGCTGCCGGAACACGGCGATGCTCATGCTCATAAGTCCCTTGCCCAGGGCCTGGAACAGGGAGGAGGACACGATGGTGAAGCCGCCCACGATGAAGCACAGGCTCATGGTGCGCAGGGCGGGCACGCCGATGGCCAGCATGTCGGGGGACGCCTGGAAGATGCCCAGGAGCTTGTCCGGCACCGCCTGGAACAGGACGATGGCCACCGCCATGATGCACAGGGCCACGGTGATGGCCAGCTTCACGGTTTTTACAATGCGCTCCGGCTTCCGGGCGCCGTAGTTGTAGGCAACGATGGGCACCACGCCGTTGTTCATGCCGATGATGGGCAGGAAGGCAAAGCCCTGGAGCTTGAACCACACGCCGTAGACCGCGGTTGCCGTCTCGGAGAAGGAGACCAGGATCTGGTTCAGGCCAAAGATCAGCACCGAGGGCACCGCCTGCATCAGGATGGAGGGCAGGCCCACGCTGTAGATGCGGCCGATCACCGCCCCGTTGGGGCGCATGTCCTGGAGGGAGATGGTGATCTCGGGGTTGCGCTTCCAGTTGTAGAAAATCCCCAGGATGGTGCCGAAGAACTGGCTGATGACGGTGGCAATGGCCGCGCCGGTGACCCCCAGGGCGGGGAGACCGAACAGGCCGAAGATGAGGATGGGGTCCAGGACGATGTTCAGCCCTGCGCCCACCAGCTGGATGACCATGCTGTAGAAGGTTTTGCCTGTGGACTGGAGCAGCCGGGAGAGCAGCACCTGGCCGAAGCAGCCGATGGACAGGACCATGACCCAGAACAGGTAGTCGCAGCCCAGCTGGATGATCTCCGGGTCGCTGACCTGGACGCTGAAGTACAGCCGGGTGCAGAACACCCCCAGAAGGGCGGTGGCCACGCTGCTGGCCACGCCCAGCAGGATGGTGATGCTGGCCACCCGGTTGGCCTGGACAAAGTTTTTCTCCCCCAGGCTGCGGGAGAGCAGGGCGTTGACACCCACGCCGGTGCCTGTGGCCACGGCGATCATCAGGTTCTGGACCGGGTAGGCCAGAGAGACCGCCGTCAGCGCCGCCTCGCTGATGTAGGAGACGAACATGCTGTCCACCACGTTGTACAGAGCCTGGATGAGCATGGAGATCATCATGGGCGCTGCCATGGTGAAGAGCAGGCGCGGGATGGGCATCACGCCCATTTTATTTTCCTTCGCCGGTTGGGGCTGGGAACTCATTTACCGCGCACCTCCCGGGAAGGATTCTGCGGCATGCTTAATGACACTCACGGCGAAGTCCACCCCATACTCACTGCTGATGGCCAGGTGATAGTGGCGGGCGTCGCCCCATTTGTTCTGAGAGAAATAGTTATAAAACGATGCGCGTTTCTTATCCTTTTTCTTTACGAAATCTTCCATGTTGCCGGCCTGCTTCTCATAGACCTCCTTGGCCCGCTGGGCGCGGTACTCCAGAGGGGCGTGAATGAACACGTTGAGCAGGTCCTTCCGCTCCCGCAGCACATAGTCGGCGCAGCGGCCCACGATGACGCAGGGGCCTTCCTCGGCGATCTGGCGGATGATCTTGCTCTGGACCAGGAAGATCTGGTCGTTCATGGGCAGCTGCTGGGCGCCCATGTACAGGCCGTACAGAAAGCTGGTGGACTTGATCTGCTCGGTCTTTTTGATGTACTCCTCCGACAGGCCGCTCTCCTTGGCGGCCATGAGAATCAGCTCCTTATTATAGAAGGGGATTCCCAGCTCCTTGGCCAGCCGTTCCCCGATGGCCCGGCCGCCGGACCCATATTCTCTGGAAATGGTGATGACCGGTATGTTGCTCATAGCGTACCTCCTTGTCTGTCCCCCCGCTTCCCCGGGACGCGCAAAAGGGGGGAAAAGCCCACCTGGCTTCCCCCCACGGGGGCAAGCTGCGTGGGCTTTTCATCGGGTTTTGATGCAAGCAGGCCTGTAAGCCGGGTTCTGTTTTGACAGCCATCTATCTAGGCGCACCGTTGCCGGTGCGCTCCAGCCACCTCCTCGGGGAGACCGGGCCGGTCGCAATTCCCCTCCACGGTGTTGCTCCGAATAGAGTTTACATCACCGGACACTCTCGAGCCGGCGGGTGAGCTCTTACCTCACCTTTCCACCCTTACCTGGACCAGAGCCAGGCGGTATCTCTCTGTTGCACTTGTCCTGAAGTCGCCTTCGGCGGGCGTTACCCGTTATTCTTGCCCTGTGGAGCCCGGACTTTCCTCATGGACGGCCTTTCGGCCTGCCCACGCGGCTGTCCAGCCTGCTTGCTGTTTTATTGTACCCAATTCAGGCCCCCTTGTCAATTGCGGCCGGCGGCCCGGAGCCGTACATTTGCTCCCCTTCCGCCGGGAAATTTTGTGGCATTTCGCCGGGACCGCCGCCCCAGCCGCCGTTCCCGACAGACATGCCCCCTGTGGCGGACAGGGCCGGCATGGAGAGAATCTTGTGCCGGGCGGCGTCCCGGATGTCCTCCTGCATGTCCTGGGGGAGCGCCTCCCGCCAGCCCGGGGACCGGCGGGGTCCCATCTGCCCCGGCTGGCCGGCAAGGTCCGGGGCATGGTCCCTTTGCAGGACGGTCTGGAGCATGTGGTCGGTCTGCTGGTTCACCAGGTGTCAGTTGGCCAGGCGCTTGCGCAGGGAGGAGCTGCACACCCAGACCGTTCCGATCTCCGCCTGGGCGTTGTAGCCCCACACCTTCTCCCCTCTGTGGTGAAAACGCCCGCCGTCGAAAGACGGCGGGCGCACACAGGCAGGTTTTATTCTCCCTTGTAGCGCAGGGGGTCCCGGCGCTTGTGATCGCTGCGGGCGTGGTAGCGGTCGATGATGGCCTTGTCCTGCTCGTTGGCCTGGCCGGTGGTGATATACCTGTCGATGGCGGCATAGGTCACGCCCATGTCCTCCTCGTCGGTCTGGCCCTCGAAGAGGCCGGCGGAGGGGGCCTTGGTGATGACCGCCTCCGGGGCCTTCAGGTAGCGCAGGAACTCAAAGATTTCCGTGGCCGTCAGGTCGGCAATGGGGTTTAAGTCATAGGCCCCGTCGCCCCACTTGGTGAAGTAGCCCATGTAGAACTCGCTGGCGTTGCCGGTGCCCGCCACCAGGCGGTTCTCGCTGGCTGCCACGGCGTACAGGCTGATCATCCGCAGACGGGGGGCGATGTTGGCGATGGCCGCGTCGCTGAGGGTGGCGATGGCGGACAGGTTCTCCATGGCCAGCTCCTTCTGGGCCGTCAGGTCCAGGACCCGGGTCTTGATGCCGAACTGGTCTGCCACCTCCATGCCGTCGTCCTTGTCGATGGTGAAGTTGCGCTTGGAGCTGCAGGGCATGATGATGCCCTCGGTGTTCTCGCAGGCCATCTTGCACAGGATGCCCACCAGGGCGGAGTCCTTGCCGCCGCTGTTGCCGAAGAGGATGCCGTCGGCGTGGGCGTCTGCCAGGGCCTGGCGGATAAACTGAATGCGTTTTTCGGTTTCTGCTGCATAGTCTCTCATGCTGCATGGTTTCCTTTCCGATAGTGTAAGGGGAACTTATTCCACCGTGACGGACTTGGCCAGGTTCTTGGGCTTGTCGATGTCGCAGTGGTTGGCTCTTGCCACATAGTAGGCGAAAAGCTGCAAGGGCACGATCTCCGGCAGGGAGTTGAACAGGGGCTCCGTCCGGGGGACGAAGAGCACGTCGTCGGCCTCGGCGAAGATCTGGCGGTTGCCCTCCAGCACCACCGCCAGCACCTGGGCCCCCCGGGCCTTGACCTCCTTGATGTTGCTCATCATCTTGTCGAAGAGCTCCTCGTAGCAGGCCAGGGCGATCACCGGGCGGTCCTTCTCAATGAGGGCGATGGTGCCGTGCTTCAGCTCCCCGGCGGCGTAGGCCTCCGAGTGGAGGTAGGAGATCTCCTTGAGCTTCAGGGAGCCCTCCATGCAGGCGGCGTAGTCCAGGTTGCGTCCGATGAAGAACAGGTTGTTGTGGCCGTGGTACTTCTCCGCCAGGTCCTGGATGTTGGGATTTAAGTCAATGGCCCGCTGGATGAGGCTGGGAAACTGGAGAATGGCGTCCACCAGCTTCTTGTTCTCCGCGTCGGTGAGGCGGCCCAGACGGCGGGCTAAGTACACCGCCAGCATATCCATCACCGCCACCTGGGTGGTGTACCCCTTGGTGGTGGCAACGGCGATCTCGGGACCGGCCCAGGTGTACACCACGTCGTCGGCCAGCTTGGCGATGGTGGAGCCCACCACGTTGACGATGGCCAGCACCCGGGCCCCCCGGGCCTTGCACTCCTTCATGGCGGCGATGGTGTCCGCCGTCTCCCCGGACTGGGAGACCACCACCAGCAGGGTGTGCTCATCCACCAGGGGGTTGCGGTAGCGCAGCTCGGAGGCCAGGTCTGCCTCCACCGGCAGGCGGCAGAGCTGCTCGATCACATACTTGCCCACGCTGCCGGCATAGAAGGCGGAGCCGCAGGCGGTGATCATCACCTTGTTGATCTTCTTTAAGTCCTCGTCGCTGAGGGAGAAGTCGTCCAGGACCACCTCCCCGTCCTTGATCCGGGGCTCGATGGTGGACTTGAGGGCGTTGGGCTGCTCCATGATCTCCTTGAGCATGAAGTGGTCGTAGCCCCCCTTTTCCGCCGCGGCGATGTCCCAGGCGATGCGGGTGATCTTCACCTCCAGCTCCCTGCCCAGGTCGTTGTAGAGGGTGATGGCGTCGGGGGTGATGTCCGCGATCTCCCCGTCCTCCAGGTAGACCACGTTCTTGGTGTAGGCCACCAGGGCGGTAACGTCAGAGGCGAAGTAGTTCTCCCCCACGCCCACGCCCAGAATCAGGGGGGCGGCGTGGCGGGCGGCGACGATCCGGCCGGGCTGGTCGGCGCACAGGATGCCCAGGGCATAGGCCCCCTCCAGCCGGGACACGGTTTTTAATACCGCCTTCTTCAGGTCCCCTTCGTAGTACAGGTCCAGCAGGTGGACCACCACCTCGGTGTCGGTCTCGCTCTTGAACTGGAAGCCCTTGGCCAGCAGCTCCTCCCGCAGGAGGGCATAGTTTTCAATGATGCCGTTGTGGACGATGGCAAACTTGCCGTCGTTGCTCATATGGGGGTGGGCGTTCACGTCGCTGGGCTCCCCGTGGGTGGCCCAGCGGGTGTGACCGATGCCGGACAGGCCGGGCAGGGCCGCGCCCCCCTGGATCTTGGCGTCCAGGTTTTTGATCATGCCGCTGGCTTTCTCCATGTGGATGCCCTCGTCCCCCAGCACAGCGATGCCGGCGGAGTCGTATCCCCGGTATTCCAGTTTTTTCAGCCCGTCAAGCAGGATCGGGGCCGCGTTTTGGCTGCCGGTAAAGCCGACAATACCACACATCAGCATTTCCTCCTTTTTTCCCGCGCGGTTCTCCCCGCGCGGACCTTCTTATCCTTATCCCTTGGCGGGGCGGCTTATGCCTGTTCCCCCAGGAGACGGCGCATGACCTCCTGATAGGCGTCCTCCACGTTGCCCAGGTCCCGGCGGAAGCGGTCCTTGTCCAGCTTCTCGTTGGTGTCCTTGTCCCACAGGCGGCAGGTGTCCGGGGAGATCTCGTCGGCCAGGATGATGGTCCCGTCGGTGGTGCGGCCGAACTCCAGCTTGAAGTCCACCAGCTTGATGCCCACGGTGAGGAAGAACTCCTTCAGGGCCTCGTTGACCTTAAAGGCCAGGTCCACGATGGTGTCAATCTCCTCCCGGGTGGCCAGCTTCAGGGCCCGGGCGTGGTAGGCGTTGATGAGGGGGTCGCCCAGGTCGTCGTTCTTATAGGAGAACTCGATGGTGGGCTCGTCGAAGGTGATGCCCTCTTCCACCCCGTACCGCTCGGCAAAGTGGCCGGCGGAGACGTTGCGGATGATGACCTCCAGGGGAACGATGGTGACCTTCTTCACCACGGTCTCCCGGTCGCTGAGCTCCTCCACAAAGTGGGTGGGCACGCCCTTCTTCTCCAGCATCTGCATGAGCAGGTTGGTCATCCGGTTGTTGATGGCCCCCTTGCCCAGGATGGTGCCCTTCTTCAGGCCGTTGAAGGCCGTGGCATCGTCTTTATATTCCACAATGAACTGCTCCGGATCGTCGGTCCGGAAGACTTTCTTGGCTTTTCCTTCATAAATCTGTTCCAGCTTTTTCATCGATATCGATCCCTTTCTGCTTTGAGTTGGATTGTCCGCTGGGGTGCTTTTACACATCCGCATATTCCATGCCTTTCTATTCTCCCATAAATCCGGGAAATTTGCAATGGTTTCGCCGCTGTTGTTTCTTATATTTTAAGAAGGAGCCTCTGTGCAAACAACACAAATCCCCGGCAAAATCTGAAGCCTCCCACAAAAAAACTTGCAGAAGCGACTTTTTCCTTGACAGGCAACTTCGGGAATACTATAATTTAATGGAGCGGACGGGTGCTTCGGAATTCGAAGCTTACTTGTCCTTTTTTTGCGGGAAAGGAGAATCACTGGAATGGGTAAATATACCAAAGAAGACATTATCCGCATGGTGGAAGAAGAGGGCGTAGACTTCATCCGCATGCAGTTTACCGATATGTTCGGCCAGGCAAAGAACGTGGCCATCACCGCCTCTCAGATCGTCAAGGCGGTCAGCAACCAGATCTCCATTGACGGCAGTTCCATTGAGGGCTTCACCCGGATTCACGAGTCCGACCAGTACCTCTACCCCGACCTGGACACCTTCACCATCCTGTCCTGGTACGAGCAGCAGGGTAAAGTGGCCCGGCTCATCTGCGACGTGTGCAACCCTGACGGCACCCCCTTTATCGGCGACCCCAGAGGGGCCCTGAAGCGGGTCCTGGCCCGGGCAGCCGAGATGGGCTACACCTTCAATGTGGGCCCCGAGTGCGAGTTCTTCCTCTTTGAAATGGACAAGGATGGCAAGCCCACCACCAAAACCGGCGACGAGGCCGGCTACTTCGACCTGGGCCCCATCGACCACGGGGACTACACCCGCCGGGAGATCTGCCTGGCCCTGGAAAACCTGGGCTTCGAGATCGAGGCCTCTCACCACGAGTGCGCCGCCGGCCAGCACGAGATCGACTTCAAGTACGCCGAGGCCCTGAAGGCCGCCGACAACATCGTCACCTTCAAGCAGACCGTGAAGAAGATCGCCTATGCCAACGGCCTGCACGCCACCTTCATGCCCAAGCCCATCTACGGCACCGCCGGCTCGGGCATGCACATCAACATGTCCCTCTTCAAGGACGGCAAGAACGTCTTTTTCGATCCCCAGGGGAAACGGGGCCTGTCCAAGGAGGCCTATCACTTCATCGCGGGCCTGCTGGAGCACGTGAAGGGCATGACCGCCATCACCAACCCCCTGGTCAACTCCTACAAGCGCCTGGTGCCCGGCTATGAGGCCCCCTGCTACCTGGCCTGGTCCGCCTCCAACCGCTCCGCCCTCATCCGCATCCCCGCCGCCCGCGGCAACAGCACCCGGGTGGAGCTGCGCAACCCCGACCCCTCCTGCAACCCCTATCTGGCCCTGGCTGTCTGCCTGGCCGCCGGTCTGGACGGCATCGAGCGGGGTCTGGAGCCCCCGGAGGAGATCACCGAAAACATCTTCGACATGGACGCCGCAGCCCGGGCCGCCAACGGCATCGACGACCTGCCCGACTCCCTGGAGCACGCCCTGTTCGCCCTGGAGGCCGATCCCCTCATCCAGTCCGTCCTGGGCCCCCACATCTATCCCCAGTACGTCTCCGGCAAGAAGAAGGAGTGGCAGGAATACTGCACCCGCGTCTCCAGCTGGGAGATCTCCAAGTACATGGTGCTCTACTGATTACCCCACGAAAGAACCGGGAGAAACCGCGGCACGGCTTCCCCCGGTTTTTTGTAGATAAAAAGAATAAATATTCGCATATTCTCATTTGATATGAATATTCTTTCGTCATATGCCACAAAACCCATGAAAGATTACCCGGGTTGTTTTTCGTCCCCTTCCGCAGGATTTCATTGACGGGGGGACAACTTTCCGGTATACTTAAAAGTTGAAAATTACGCATTCGTCAGAGAAGCGGCATAACTCGCGCAGCCGTTCATTTCCTGTATTTATGGATGGAGGGACAAGATGAAAAAAGCATATCTCTACTTAGAAAACGGCCAGGTCCTGGAGGGGCAGAGCTTCGGCGCCTCCGGCACAGCCATGGGCGAGCTGGTTTTTACCACCAGCATGACCGGCTGTGTGGAAAGCCTGACCGATCCCAGCTACTTCGGCCAGCTGGTGATTTACACCTTCCCGCAGTTCGGCAACTACGGCATCTGCCTCAAGGACAAGGAGAGCCCCCAGTGCCAGATGGGCGGCGTGGTGGTCCGGGAGTTTTGCCAAGAGCCCTCCAACTTCCGCTGTGACCAGTCTGTGGACGCCTTTTTGAAGGACCAGAAGGTGGTGGGCATCGCCGGGGTGGACACCCGGATGCTCACCCAGATGATCCGGGACAAGGGCGTCATGAACGCCGTCATCACCACCGAGGAGACCCCCCCGGACATGGAGGCCCTGAAGGCCTACCGGGTGGAGCAGTCCGTGGAGAGCACCAGCCAGAAGGACGTCACCGTCCTCTCCCCCGAGGGAGACGTGAAGTTCTCCGTTGGCCTCATTGACTACGGCGCCAAGCAGTCCATCGCCAACAGCCTGCTGCTCCGGGGCTGCCAGGTGACCGTCTACCCCTACAGCACCCCCGCTGAGACCATCCTGGCCGGGGGACACGACGGGGTGATGCTCTCCAACGGACCCGGCGACCCGGCGGACAACCAGTTCTGCATCCAGCAGATCCAAAAGCTCTTCGGCAAGATCCCCATGTTCGGCATCTGCCTGGGCCACCAGATGATGGCCCTGGCGGCAGGGGCCAAAACCACCAAGCTGAAGTTCGGCCACCGGGGGGCCAACCAGCCGGTGAAGGACCTGGTGGAGGGGAAGGTCTCCATCACCAGCCAGAACCACGGCTACGCGGTGGACGCCGCCTCCCTGGAGGGCACCGAAGGGGTGCTGCGGTTCGTAAACGTGAACGACGGCACCTGCGAGGGCGTGGATTACCCCGCCTACCACGCCTTCTCGCTCCAGTTCCACCCCGAGGCACACGGCGGTCCCCTGGACTGCCAGACCGCCTTTGACCGCTTTACCGAAACGATGAAGGAGGGCTTGTAATGCCGAAGGATACATCCATTAAAAAAGTGCTTGTGATCGGTTCCGGCCCCATTGTCATCGGCCAGGCCGCCGAGTTTGACTACGCCGGCACCCAGGCCTGCCGGGTTCTCCGGCAGGAGGGTATCGAAACCGTCCTCATTAACTCCAACCCCGCCACCATCATGACCGACAACGCCATGGCGGACGCGGTGTATCTGGAGCCCCTCACCACCCAGACCGTCAAGCGCATCATCGAGGAGACCAAGCCCGACAGCCTGCTGGCCGGCCTGGGCGGCCAGACCGGTCTGACCATCGCCATGGAGCTGGCCCACGAGGGCTTCCTGGCCTCCCACAACGTGCGCCTCATCGGCACCAACGCCGACGCCATCGACAAGGCCGAGGACCGGCAGCTGTTCAAGGACGCCATGGCCCGCATCGGCCAGCCCACCATCCCCTCGGACACCGCCAACGACATTGAGTCCGCCGTGGCCATTGCCAACCGCATCGGCTACCCCGTGATCGTCCGGCCCGCCTTCACCCTGGGCGGCGGCGGCGGCGGCGTGGCCTACAGCGAGGAGGAGCTGCGGGAAGTGGGCGCCGTGGGCCTGGACTACTCCCCCATCACCCAGGTCCTCATTGAAAAGTACATCTTCGGCTGGAAGGAAATCGAGTTCGAGGTGATGCGGGACCACAACGGCACCGCCATCACCATCTGCTCCATGGAAAACTTCGACCCCGTGGGCATCCACACCGGCGACTCCATCGTGGTGGCCCCCGCCCTCACCCTCAGCGACAAGGAGTACCAGATGCTCCGCACCGCCGCTCTGAGCATCATCGAGGAAATGGGCATCGAGGGCGGCTGCAACTGCCAGTTCGCCCTGAACCCCGACAGCTTTGAGTACGCCGTCATTGAGGTCAACCCCCGCGTCTCCCGGTCCTCTGCCCTGGCCTCCAAGGCCACCGGCTACCCCATCGCCAAGGTCACCGCCAAGATCGCCCTGGGCTACACCCTGGACGAGATCAAAAACGACGTCACCGGGGAGACCTACGCCTGCTTCGAGCCCGCCGTGGACTATGTGGTGTGCAAGTTCCCCAAGTGGCCCTTCGACAAGTTCCACGGGGCCAGCCGGAAGCTGGGCTCCCAGATGAAGGCCACCGGCGAGGTCATGTCCATTGAGCACACCTTCGAGGCCGCCCTCATGAAGGCCGTCCGGGGGGCGGAGATCAAGCTGGACAGCCTCCGCCGCACCGACACCTCCGGCAGAAGCCTGGACGAGCGCCTGGCCTCCATGGACGACCTGCGGCTGTTCACCATCTTCGAGGCCCTCTCCCAGGGGGTCAGCGTGGACCACATCAACGAGGTAACCAAAATCGACAAGTGGTTCATCTGTAAGATCAAGAACCTGGTGGAGTTCGAGGCCTCCATTGAGAAAAACGGCATCACCCCGGAAAGCTACCTCCAGGGCAAGAAGTACGGCTATCCCGACAAGGTCCTGGCCAGACTGGCCGGGGTGGAGGAGAGCACCCTCCCCCACCGCCTGCCCAGCTACAAGATGGTGGACACCTGCGCCGCCGAGTTCCAGGCCCAGACCCCCTATTTCTACTCCACCTACGACGACACCTGCGACGCCCGCTCCTTCCCCCGCACCGGCAAGGAGACCGTCATCGTGCTGGGCTCCGGCCCCATCCGCATCGGCCAGGGCATCGAGTTTGACTACAGCTCCGTCCACTGCGTCCAGACCCTGAAGGAAATGGGCTACGACGTGGTCATCATCAACAACAACCCCGAGACCGTCTCCACCGACTACGACACCGCCGACCGGCTGTACTTCGAGCCCCTCTCCCCCGAGGACGTGATGGGCGTCATCGAGGTGGAAAAGCCCGTGGGCGTGGTGGTGGCCTTCGGCGGACAGACCGCCATCTCCCTCACCGACTTTCTGGACAAGCAGGGCATCCCCATCCTGGGCACCTCCGCCGACGGCATCGACATGGCCGAGGACCGGGGCCGGTTCGACGCCCTGCTGGAAACCCTGAACTTCCGCCGCCCCAAGGGCATGAGCGTCACCACCCTGGAGGAGGCCCTGAACGCCGCTGAGGACCTGGGCTACCCCGTCCTGCTCCGCCCCTCCTACGTCATCGGCGGCCAGAACATGGTCATCGCCCACGACCGGAACGACGTGGAGAAGTACATGAACGTGATCCTCTCCGGCGGCTTCCGCAACGACGTGCTGGTGGACAAGTACATGCCCGGCACCGAGCTGGAGGTGGACGTGATCTCCGACGGCGTGGACGTGCTCATGCCCGGCATCATGGAGCACATCGAGCGGGCAGGCGTCCACTCCGGCGACTCCATCGCCGTCTACCCTCCCTACAGCCTGACGGACAAGATGATGCAGGTGGTGGTGGAGTGCTCCGAGAAGCTGGCCCTGGCCCTGGGCACCAAGGGCCTGGTGAACATCCAGTACCTGATCTACCACGGGGAGCTCTTCGTCATTGAGGTCAACCCCAGAGCCTCCCGCACCATCCCCTATCTGTCCAAGGTCACCGGCATCCCCATGGTGGACCTGGCCACCCGGATCATGATGGGGGCCACCCTGAAGGAGCTGGGCTACGAGGGCGGCCTGTGGAAGATTCCCCCCTACTACGCCGTGAAGGTTCCCGTGTTCTCCTTTGAGAAGATTACCGACGCCAACTCCATGCTGGGCCCCGAGATGAAGTCCACCGGCGAGGTTCTGGGCCTGGGCCGCACCTTCAACGAGGCCATCTTCAAGGGCCTGGCCGCCGCCGGCTACCGGCACTACAACGGCAAGGGGGTTCTCATCAGCGTGGAGAACCACGAGCTGCCCGAGGTGGTGGGTCTGGCCAAGAAGTTCGGCGACCTGAACAGGCCCATGTACGCCACCCGGGACACCGCCGAGACCATCCGCAGCCTGGGCATCCAGGTGACGGAGATCGAGGACATCGCCCCCGGCTCCCAGGCCTACCAGCTCATGGAAGAGGGCAAGATCGGCCTGATCATCTACACCGGCGCTCTGTACGACGACACCCTCTCCGACTACATTGAGCTGCACCGGGAGGCCATCCGCCACTCCATCGCCTCCATCACCTCCCTGGACACCGCCAACGCCATGGCCAACATGATGGCCAGCAAGTTCCACCTGAGCAACACCGAGCTGGTGGACCTGAACAACATGCGCAAGGAGCGGCAGCAGCTGCCCTTCGCCAAGATGCAGGGCTGCGGCAACGACTACATTTTCTTCGACAACCGGGACGGCAAGATCTCCAGCCCCGGCTCCCTGTGCGTCAGCGTCTGCGACCGGCACTACGGCATCGGCGGCTACGGCATCGTCCTCATTGAAAACTCCACCGTGGCCGACGCCAAAATGCGCATCTTCAACCGGGACGGCAGCGAGGGCAAGATGGCCGGCAACAGCATCCGCTGCGTGGGCAAGTACCTCTACGACAAGGGCATCGTGAAGAAGGAGTACATGACCATCGAGACCGCCGCCGGCATCAAGAGCCTGCTGCTGATGATCCGCAACGGCAAGGCCAACACGGTGAGTGTGGGCATGGGCAAGGCCGACCTGCTCACCAGCAGCCTGCCCACCACCCTCCCCGGCAACACCATCATCAACCGGCCGGTGGACATTGCCGACGGCACCTACAACATCACCTGCGCCTCCATCGGCAACCCCCACTGCGTGGTCTTCTGCGACGACCCCTCCTCCCTGGACCTGGAGACCATCGGTCCCAAGTTCGAGTATGCCAAGTACTTCCCCGAGCGCATCAACACCGAGTTTGTCCGCATCGTCAACGACGAGACCCTGCGGATGCGGGTGTATGAGCGGGGCAACGGCGAGACCGTGGCCTGCGGCACCGGCGCCTGCGCCGCCGTCATCGCCGCCACGGAAAACGGCTACGTGGAAAAGGGCCGTGACATCACCGTAAAGCTGGTGGGCGGCGACCTGGTGGTCAACTACACCGACCACGAGGTGATCCTCACCGGCGACGCCGTGATGGTATACGAGGGCTTTGTGGAGTATTGAGTCCCAATTCCCCGCCCCTATAGACAGACGAACCCCCGACCCAATTGGGTCGGGGGTTTTTCTCGCCTGTCCGGTGCTGCTTTTGCCCTGCCCGGGCAAAACGAAACCACTCCGTAGGGGCGAACTGTGTTCGCCCGCCT
>JAEDJB010000009.1 GCA_016296565.1 Oscillospiraceae bacterium | reverse complement strand
TGAAAATGAAGAACAGACTGCCCCACAGGTTTCCCAGCGACATGTTGTTGAACACATTGGGCAGGGTCACGAAGATCAGTCTGGGGCCCGCGCCCACTTCCACATTGTAGGTAAAGCAGGCGGGGAAGATGATGAGGCCGGAGGTCAGGGCCACGAAGGTATCCAGAACGGCCACGTTCACGGACTCGCCCAGCAGGGACCGCTCCTTGCCCAGGTAGCTGCCGAAAATGGCCATAGCGCCGATGCCCAGGCTCAGAGTGAAGAAGGCCTGGTTCATAGCGCCCATCACCACGCTGCCCACGCCCACCTCACGCATTTTGTTCAGGTCGGGCTTCAGGTAGAAGGTCAGGCCCTCGGCGGCCCCCTCCATGGTGAAGCTGTGAATCGCCAGCAGGACCATGATGGCCAGCAGGGCCAGCATCATATACTTGGTGACCCGCTCCAGCCCCTTCTGCAGGCTGAAGGAGCAGACGAAGAAGCCCACGACAACCACCAGAATGGTGTAGGCCATCATGGTGGCGGGGTTGGCGCAGACCTCCCCGAAGGCCTGCCCCACCTGTTCCGGGTTCATTCCGCTGAACTTGCCGGAGGCGGTGGAGACAAAATACTGGATCATCCAGCCAGCCACCGTGGTGTAAAACATCATGAGCAGGTAGTTGCCCGCCATGGCGGCGTAGCCGTGGAGGTGCCACTTGCTCCCCTTGGGCTCCAGCTGCTGGTACAGCCGCACCGGACTTTTCTGGCTGGCCCGGCCCAGGGAAAACTCAATGGCCATCACGGGAATGCCCATGATAACCAGGAAAAACAGGTAGAGCACCACAAAGGCGCCGCCGCCATATTGCCCGGCCATATAGGGGAACTTCCACACATTCCCGATTCCGATGGCGCAGCCGGCGCTGAGCAGAATGAAGCCCAACCGGCTGCCTAAACGTTCTCTTTCCATACAATCTCTCCCAATATGATTCTCTCTGCGTTGACACAGTGTTGAAATTGTATCGTATTATGCCATACTTTGCAATGGAAAATCATAAAAAACACGCCCCACCTCGCAAAAACAGCCCTGCCGGGTTTCCGGCAGGGCTAGATTACAGGGTTATTCTTCTGGGTTATCCATCTTTTTTATGTTGGGGCACTGGGTCTGGCATCCGGCGCAGCCACACCCACACCCACAGCCTTTCCCTCTGCCGCCGCTTTTGAGAAAGACCCGCAGGGCCAGAACTGCCGCCGCGATCACTGCCAGCAGAATCAGCACGCTGGCCAGGTTCATAAACCCACCCCCAGCGCCAGGCCCGCCAGCCGGATCACCAGGGCGCAGACCCAGGCGATCACGCACTGGCCCACCACCACCAGGACGGCCCATTTGCCTCCCAGCTCCCGCTTAATGGAGGCGATGGCCGCCACGCAGGGCGTGTAGAGCAGGCAGAACACCAGCAGGGACGCGGCAGCCAGCGGCGGGAAGAGCACCGAGAGGCTGCCCGCCGCGCCGAAGAGCACAGACAGGGTGGAGACCACGCTCTCCTTGGCAATGAATCCGGCGATGAGGGCGGTGCAGATCCGCCAGTCCCCAAAGCCCAGGGGGGCGAACAGGGGAGCGATCAGCCCGGCTGTCATGGCCAGGATGCTGCTCTGGGCATCCGCCACGATGTTCAGGTGGAAATCGAAGGTCTGGAGGAACCACACAACGATGGTTGCCAGAAAGATTACCGTAAAGGCCCGCTGGAGGAAGTCCTTGGCCTTGTCCCACAGCAGATGGGCAACGTTCTTGGCCCCGGGCATCCGGTAGTTAGGCAGCTCCATGACGAAGGGGACAGCCTCCCCCCGGAACATGGTGTTCTTGGAAATGAGGGCCGTCAGGATACCCACCAGGATTCCCAAAAAGTACAGGGCTATCATCACCAGCGCGCCATACCGGGGGAAGAAGGCGGCAGTCAGGAAGGTGTAGATGGGCAACTTGGCCGAGCAGCTCATGAAGGGGGTAAGGAGGATGGTCATCTTCCGGTCCCGTTCCGAGGGCAGGGTCCGGCTGGCCATCACCCCGGGCACCGTGCAGCCAAAGCCGATAAGCATGGGGACAATGCTCCGACCAGAGAGGCCGATCTTTCGCAGGAGCTTATCCATGACGAAAGCCACCCGGGCCATATAGCCGCTGTCCTCCAGAAGAGACAGGAAGAAGAAGAGGGTGACGATAATGGGCACGAAGCTGAGAACACTTCCCACCCCGCTGAAAATGCCGTCAATCACCAAAGAGTGAAGCACATCGTTGACATGCCAGGCGGTCAGCGCTTCATCCACCAGAAGGGTGAGCTGGTCAATGCCCAAGGCCAGCAGGTCCTGAAGCCAGGCGCCGATTACATGGAAGGTCAGCCAGAACACCAGGGCCATAATGCCCACAAAGGCGGGAATGGCGGTGTATTTTCCCGTGAGGAACCGGTCAATCCTCCGGCTCCGCTCGTGCTCCCGGCTTTCTCTGGGCTTCACCACCGTCTGCTGGCAGAGCTTTTGGATAAAGGCAAAGCGCATGTCCGCAATGGCGGCGGACCGGTCCAGGCCCCGCTCCTCCTCCATCTGGCTGATGATGTGCTCCAGCATCTCCTTCTCGTTCTGGGTCAGGCCAAGGGCCTCCAGCACCAGCTGATCCCCCTCCACCAGCTTGCTGGCGGCAAAGCGCACAGGAATCCCCGCGGCCTTGGCGTGGTCCTCAATCAGGTGCATGATGCCGTGGAGACAGCGGTGGACCGCGCCGCCGTGGTCGTCCTTGTCGCAGAAATCCGTGCGGCCGGGCCGCTCCTGATACTGGGCGATGTGGACGGCGTGGCGCACCAGCTCCTCCACGCCCTCGTTCCTGGCGGCCACAATAGGCACCACGGGGATGCCCAGCAGCTCCTCCATTTCGTTAATGTGGATGGAGCCGCCGTTGCCCCGGACCTCGTCCATCATGTTGAGGGCCAGAACGATGGGCACATCCAGCTCCATGAGCTGCATGGTTAAGTACAGGTTCCGCTCGATATTGGTGGCGTCCACGATGTTGATGATGCCCGTGGGCTTTTCGTTCAGGATAAACTGGCGGGAGACAATTTCCTCACTGGTGTAAGGGGAGAGGGAGTAGATTCCCGGCAGATCCGTGACCAGGGTGTTGGCGTGGTTTTTGATCTCGCCGCTCTTTCGGTCCACGGTGACCCCGGGGAAGTTGCCCACGTGCTGGTTGGAGCCGGTGAGCTGGTTGAACAGGGTGGTCTTTCCGCAGTTCTGGTTGCCCGCCAGGGCAAAGGTCAGCTGGGTTCCCTCGGGCAGGGGGTTCTCATCTGCCTTTACGTGGTACTTGCCTCCCTCGCCCAGACCGGGGTGGGCCCGGGTCTCGGGGTGAGCCACAGACTGGCTGGGCTGCTCCGTCTGCTCCCGGTCTTTCACGGGGCGGATTTCGATCTTCTCCGCGTCCGCCAGCCGGAGGGTCAGCTCATATCCGTGGATGCGCAGCTCCATGGGGTCCCCCATGGGGGCGTATTTTATGAGGGTGATCTCCGCGCCGGGGATCACGCCCATGTCCAAAAAGTGCTGGCGCAGGGAACCCTCCCCACCCACCGCCGTGATCACCGCGGTGGAACCCAGCTCCAAATTTTTCAGTGTCATTGTTGTTTGGGTCATGGTTGTTTCGGTTCCTCTTTTCTCGCTGTTACGCCCGGATGGCCCAGCGCATCTTGGTGGACCGGGCCCGGGGATTGCGGAAGCACTCCTCGGCGGAGGGGCGGATCACGTCCTTGGCCGCGCTGCTGTAAATACCCTCCCGCTGAAGCTGGCGGAAGGACTGCTTCACCAGCCGGTCCTCCCCGGAGTGAAAGGTGAGGATGGCCGCCTTTCCTCCCGGCTTCAGCACCCCGGGCAGCTTTTCCAGAAAGGCGTACAGGACCTCGAACTCGCTGTTTACGTCAATGCGCAGAGCCTGGAAGGTTCGCTGGCAGGATTTTTTCACCGCTTCCTTCCGCTCTTTGGGGGGGAGGAAAGACAGCGCCTGCTCCACCACCCCGGCCAGCTGGCGGGTGGTGTCGATGCGGCCGCCCTTTTTAAGCATATTCCGAATGGCCTTTGCAATCTCATTCGCGTAGGGCTCATCGGCGTTTTCCACCAGCATGGCGGCCAGCTCTTCCCTGTCCAGCTCCCGCAGGCGCTGGGCGGCGGGAACCCCGGCGGTGGGGTCCAGCCGCAGGTCCAGGGGGCCGTCCTGCTTGAAGGTAAAGCCCCGGTCGGGGTTGTCGATCTGCATGGAGGAAACCCCCAGGTCGGCCAGCACAAAGTCAAACTGCTGGCCCGGCGCCACCTGGTCCAGGTCGGCAAAGTTCATCCGGCGGATGGTTAAAATCTCCGGCCCGTAGCCCAGGGCTTCCAGCCGGGCCCTGGTCTTTTCCGACTCGATGGGGTCCACGTCTGTGGCGTACAGGTGCCCCTGGCCCTGGAGCTGCTCCAGCATCCGCCGGGTGTGGCCGCCGTAGCCCAGGGTGGCGTCCAGCCCCACCTGGCCGGGCTGAATGTCCAGGAAGGACAGGATCTCCTCCACCATGATGGGGATGTGCATCCCGGCGGGGGTCTTGCCGCTCTGGATGATCTTCTCCACGTCGTCCTGGTACTTTTCGGGGTTCAATTCCTTATACTTCTCCCGGTAGTTCCGGGGATGGGTGCCTTTGTAGCGAACCCGGCGCTTGTGCTCCTGCTCCATGGACCTCAGCTCCTTTTTCTTCTGCAAGTGGTATTGTATCCCGAATTTCTCCGGTATGCAAGGAAAAGCGCCAGAAACTTTTCCGTTCTGGGAGAGTCCGGGAAATGCGCGGGAAATCCGTTGACAAAACGGCCGGGGGGTGATAGAGTGATACTATGAGTAATAGGGGAGCCGCCTCGGGCGGCTGAGAGGAAACAGAGGTTTCGACCCTGTGGCACGGCCACACACCTGATTCGGATCATGCCGACGGAGGGAATGGTTTCTCAGCTTCCGGGCGCGGAAACGGTTGTCTGCGCGGCACAGTCCGCGGCGGACAGCCGTTATTTTGTTTTCTGGAAAGGAACTGGTCTATGAGAACCTATAAAACGCAGATGGAAGCGGCAAAGAAGGGGATCATCACCCCTGAAATGAAAACGGTGGCGGAAAAGGAATATACCGATCCTGAGCAGATCCGCCAGCTGGTGGCCCTGGGCCAGGTGGCCATCCCGGCCAACATCAACCACAAGTCCCTGTGCGCCGAGGGCATCGGCAAGGGGCTGCGCACCAAGATTAACGTAAACCTGGGCATCTCCGGGGACGCCAAGGACTACGAGGTGGAGCTGGACAAGGTCCGCATGGCGCTGAAGTATGGGGCAGAGGCCATCATGGACCTGTCCAACTACGGCAAGACCAACACCTTCCGCCGGCAGCTCATCGACATGTCCCCAGCCATGATCGGCACCGTTCCCATGTACGATGCCATCGGCTACCTGGAAAAGGATCTGCTGGAGATCACCCCCCAGGACTTTCTCAAGGTGGTCCGTGCCCACGCCGAGGAGGGCGTGGACTTTATGACCATACACGCGGGCATCAACCGCCGGGCAGTGGAGGCCTTTAAGCGGGACAAGCGGAAGATGAACATCGTCTCCCGGGGCGGCTCCCTCCTGTTTGCCTGGATGGAGATGACCGGCAACGAGAACCCCTTCTATGAGTACTACGACGAGGTCCTGGAGATTCTCCGGGAGTACGACGTGACCATCAGCCTGGGAGACGCCCTGCGCCCCGGCTGCATTGACGACAGCACCGACGCCGGCCAAATCGCGGAGCTCATCGAGCTGGGCGACCTCACCAAGCGGGCCTGGGAAAAGGACGTGCAGGTGATGGTGGAAGGCCCCGGCCACATGGCCATGAACGAGATCGCCGCCAACATGCGCCTGCAGAAGCGGCTGTGCCATGAGGCCCCCTTCTATGTGCTGGGCCCCTTGGTCACCGATATTTTCCCCGGCTACGACCACATCACCTCCGCCATCGGCGGGGCCATCGCCGCCGCCAGCGGGGCGGACTTTCTGTGCTACGTCACCCCGGCAGAGCACCTGCGCCTGCCGGACACCGCCGACGTGAAGGAGGGCATCATGGCCTCCCGGATCGCCGCCCACGCAGCGGACATCGCCAAGGGCGTGCCCCATGCCCGGGACCTGGACAACAAGATGGCCGAAGCCCGCCACAAGGTGGACTGGGAGGAAATGTTCTCCATCGCCGTGGACCCGGACAAGGCCCGGACTTACTTTGAGAGCACCCCGCCGGCAGACCGGCACACTTGCTCCATGTGCGGCAAGATGTGCGCCGTGCGCACCACCAACCTGATCCTGGAAGGGAAAAAGGTGGAGTTCTGCACCGAGCTGTAAGGGGGGGAGACCTGTCCCATGACATTTGATCCAACCTTATATTTTATCACTGACAGCACCGGTCTGACCCAGGCCCGGCTCCTGGAGATCGTGGCGGAAGCCTGCCAGGGCGGCGCCACCTTGGTCCAGCTGCGGGAGAAAACCCGCTCCACCCGGGCCTATCTGGAGCTGGCCCTGGCAGTGAAAACCGTGACGGACGCCTACCAAGTGCCCCTCATCATCGACGACCGGGTGGACATCGCCCTGGCCAGCGGCGCGGCAGGGGTTCATGTGGGCGCCGAGGACATGCCGGTGGCTCTGGCCCGGCGGCTTATGGGCCCGGACCGGATCGTGGGCGCCACCGCCAAAACAGTGGAGCGGGCTCTCCAGGCCCAGGAGGAAGGGGCGGACTACCTGGGGGTGGGAGCCATCTATCCCACCACCACCAAGGTGGTCACCGTCATTACCAAGGTTTCCACTCTGACTGAAATTTGTCAGGCCGTTCAGATTCCGGTGTGTGCCATCGGCGGTTTGAATCCCGCCAACTGCGATGTGCTGGCCGGCAGCGGCATTTCCGGCATCTGCGCCGTCTCCGCCATTATGAAAAGCGAGGACCCCCGCCAGGCCGCCTCTCTGCTCCGGCAGAAAGCGGAGGAGCTGAAATTCTCCCGTTAAAAAAAGCCCGGCTCTCTCCCAGATCCACAGTGTCTGGGAGGGAGCCCTTTCTATGGGCTGATTTCCTTTGAGAAAGAAGTGCAGCCATGTCTTCCGATAACCGATTTCTAGCCACGGAGCCTGTGGGCAAGCTGCTGTGGAAGCTGGCCATCCCCACGGTGGCAGCCCAGCTCATCAACATGCTCTATAACATTGTGGACCGGGTCTACATCGGCCACATGCCCGGCGATGGCAGCCTGGCCCTCACAGGGGTGGGCATCTGTCTGCCGGTTATTATGATCGTCACCGCCTTCGCCTCTTTGATCGGCGCCGGAGGGGCCCCCCGGGCCTCCATTTTTATGGGCCGGCAGGAACCGGACACCGCCGAGAAAATTTTGGGCAGCTGCCTTGCGCTCCAGGTGATTGTCTCAGTCCTGCTCACCGCCGTGCTTCTTCTGGGCAACCGGTCCTTCCTCATGGTCTTTGGGGCCAGCGAAAACACCATCGGCTACGCCGTGGACTACATGAACCTCTACGCCCTGGGTACCCTCTTCGTCCAGCTGACCCTGGGGATGAACGCCTACATCACCGCCCAGGGCTTTGCCAAAACCAGTATGCTCACGGTGCTCATCGGCGCCATATGCAACATCGTCCTGGACCCCGTCTTCATTTTTGCCCTTGGCATGGGGGTGAAGGGCGCGGCCTTGGCCACGGTCATCTCCCAGGGCATCTCCTGCACCTGGGTGATGGCCTTCCTCTGCGGCAAAAAGACCCTGCTGAAGGTAAAGCGGAAAAACCTGCGCCTCAACGGCAAAATCCTGCTGCCCTGTCTGGCCCTGGGGCTTTCTCCCTTTATTATGCAGGCCAGCGAGAGCGTCATTTTTGTCTGCTTCAACTCCTCTCTGCTGCGGTACGGCGGGGATATTGCCGTGGGAGCCATGACCATTCTCACCAGCGTCATGCAGTTTGCCCTGCTGCCCCTGCAGGGCCTGGGCCAGGGTGCCCAGCCCATCACCAGCTACAACTTTGGAGCCGGGAACGCCCGGCGTGTAAAGGATACCTTCTTCCTTCTGCTGAAGGTAAGCCTCCTTTACTCCGTGGCCCTATGGGTGCTGGTGATGCTCTTTCCCCGGATCTTTGCCGGGCTCTTCACCCCGGACCCGGAGCTGCTGGCCTTTGCCAGCAAGGTCCTGCGGATCTACTGCGGCGCTCTGTGCCTGTTCGGCATCCAGGTCTCCTGCCAGCTGACCTTTGTGGCCATCGGCTACGCCAAATCCTCCATTGTGGTGGCGGTGGTGCGGAAATTTGTCCTGCTGCTGCCCCTCATCTACCTGATGCCTATGCTGATGGCGGACAAGACCCTGGCCGTATACACGGCCGAGCCGGTGGCCGACGTGATCGCCGTGACCTTCACCGCCATCTTGTTCTCTCTCCGCTTCCGGCAGGCCATCCGCAGCATTGACAATTCTGAAAAACAGGAAAGGGGGACCCCGCCTTGCGACTGATGATTGCCTCTGATATTCACGGCGACGCCGCCTGCTGCCAGGCGCTGCTGAAGGCCTTTCAACAGGAGAAACCGGACCGGCTGCTGCTGTTGGGAGATCTTCTCTACCACGGCCCCAGAAACCCGCTGCCCCGGGACTACGACCCCCAGCAGGTAATCCGCTTGCTCAACGAACAGAAAAACCACCTGCTCTGCGTCCGGGGCAACTGCGACTGCGAGGTGGACCAGATGGTGCTGGACTTTCCCATCCTGGCAGAATATTGCCTGCTGTACCACAAAAACCGGGTGCTCTACGTCACCCACGGGCACCACGCCTGCCGGCAGGACCCGCCGCCCTTGGGCACCGGGGATATCCTGCTCCACGGCCATACCCACGTCCCGGCCTGGGAGGAATTCGGGCAGGGGAATCTGTACCTGAACCCCGGCTCCGTATCCATCCCCAAGGAGGACAGCCCCCGGGGCTACCTGCTGCTCACCGACCAGGAGGCCCTGTGGAAGGACCTGGACGGCCAAATCTACCACCGGCTCGCGTTGTGAGGTGACCTGCCATGTGCGCCATATACCCGGACTACTACTCCAGGTTTTCCTGCATTGCCTCCCGCTGCACCCACAACTGCTGCATCGGCTGGGAGATCGACATTGACCCCGACACCTTCCGGCAGTACCGGGCAGAGCCGGGACCCATGGGCCAGCAGCTGGCCCGGTCCATCTCCGCCGGGGAGGCCCCCCATTTTCTGCTGGGGGAAGGGGAGCGGTGCCCCTTCTTAAACCAGGAAAACCTCTGTGATCTGATTCTTTACAAGGGGGAAGGGTTTCTCTGCCAGATCTGCACCGACCATCCCCGGTTCCGGACCTTTCTGCCCAACCGGACCGAGGTGGGCCTTGGACTGTGCTGTGAGGAAGCCGCCCGGCTGATCCTGTCCCAAAAGGAACCCGTGACCCTCTGCGGGGAAACGGCAGGGGAGACCGACCCGGATGCCCAGGCCCTTCTGGACCTGCGGGAACAGCTCTTTGCCCTGGCTCAGGACAGGAGCCAACCCATAAAAGCCCGGGAGGATGCCATTCTTGCCCGCTGCCGAACCGCTCTTCCTGCCCTGACTTCGGCTCAGTGGGCAGAGGTTTACCTGAACCTGGAGCGGCTGGACCCGGCCTGGACCACCATCCTGGAGGACCTCCGGGACCACGGGGAGGAAACGGACCTGGCCGCCTTTGATTTGTTCATGGCCGGCCGGGAGACGGAGTATGAGCAGCTGCTGGTCTATTTCCTCTACCGCCACGTTCTCACCGGCTACGAGGACGGCGACCCCGGCGGCAAGGCGGCCTTCGCGGTTCTCAGCACCCGGCTTCTGCGCCGGCTGGGTGCGCTTTGCTGGCAGCGAACCGGGCAGTTTTCCCTGGAAGACCAAGCGGAATATGCCCGGCTGTACTCTTCAGAAGTGGAGTACAGCCAGGAAAACCTGGATACTCTCTTTGACCTGCTGATGGGATAGGGGAGGCCGCCATGAAGAAAACCCAGCTTCCCAACTGCTTAACCCTTCTGCGCATGGCAGGTTCGGTCGTTCTCTGCCTGGTGCCGGTGTTCTCCGCAGGCTTTTATGGGGTCTACCTGCTCTGCGGGGTGACCGACATGCTGGACGGCGCCCTGGCCCGCAGATTCCATGCGGAAAGCCGCGCTGGCGAAGTGCTGGACAGCTTGGCGGACGCTTTCTTTGTCCTGGTCTGCCTGGTCCGCATCCTGCCCCAGCTCCGGTTTCCAAGCTGGCTCTGGATCTGGGTGGGCCTGATCGCCCTGATTAAACTGCTCACCCTTGCGGTGGGAGCGTTCCGGGACCACCGCTTTGCTTTCCTGCATACAAAGGCCAACAAGCTGACAGGCCTTCTGCTTTTTCTTTTTCCACTTGCACTGCCCTGGCTGGGCATCGTTGTGCCGGGGGCAGCCCTCTGCTGCCTGGCCACCTTTGCAGCAGTCCAGGAGCTGGCGCGGACGATCATGTCAAACTGATGGAAATTATAGTTAGAGAGTAAAAATGCCTCCCGGTATGGGAGGCATTTTTCTTTCATTCGGTCTGTCAGGGCTTGCACCGGCCGCAGGGGGTATATCCCTGGTCCAGCAGCGCCTGGCGGCTTTCTGTTGTGATCTGTTTGTTGCTCTCGTCCAGCTGCTGGGCGCTGGAGCAGGAGGGCAGATGGAACTTCCCGGTGTTGGTGTTGATGACGTACT
Source organism: Oscillospiraceae bacterium (assembly GCA_016296565.1). GTDB lineage: Bacteria > Bacillota > Clostridia > Oscillospirales > Oscillospiraceae > Evtepia. Next base: position 15,028 of record JAEDJB010000009.1, on the reverse strand, counting down.
CGGTCTCCGTCTGTTCGATGGCGCTGCCCTCCAGGGCGCTGTTTCCGGTGGCGTAGTCGATGGTCACTCCGGGCTGGACATTGTAGCAGAACACGTTAAAGCAGATGCCCTCGCCCTGGTCCTCCACGGATTTAGCTTCCATAAGGACCCCCTGGGCCACCAGATTGTCCCCTTCAAAAATGGGGGTGACCCGGTAGAGCACATGGTTTCCTGTCTCCTGCACGTAGTCAGCCACCATGTTTTCAAAGGGGAGCATCCCGGTGACGTTCAGGTACCGGGTGCCGGTAATCAGGTTTTGCCTGTTGGCGTTTTCCGCCGTCAGCTGGTAGCCGATGAGGTGGCATCGGTTGTACAGGTACTTACCATCCACGCAGTCATACTTCACCGTCTGCCAGCCGGTGGGCTTTACCTGGCCAATCTCCGACCGCTCCTCCGTGGGCATGGTGTCCAGCCCCACGCTGGCCATGGCGGGGCCGCACCGGCCCAGCTGGTCCAGCTCGCTGTATTCCTCAAAGCTGGTGGCGGTAAGCTCACTGTCTGCAAAATAAGGCTCGCCGCCGTTGACCTGGACGTAGGGCGAGCCAGAATAGGCGGGAAGGGCATCCAGAGAGACCGGTGGGGAAGAGGGCCCCAGGGAGCTGGTGCAGGCGGAAAGGGCCAGGCAGACCAGCGCGGCAAGCAAGCATGGGAGGGATTTCAGGGTTCGCATGGGATATAGATCTCCTCTGTAATGGTTTTGTGGGAGGAACCGGCAAACTCTTCCGCTGCCGTCCTCTGAAAGCAGGTGAAGTCCAGGGGACAGAACACGTCCGCCGGATAGTCCCGGTTCCAGCGGTACAGAATCACCTGCTGAATCCGGCTCAGGTCTCCGGGCAGGTCCGGAGCCTCCAGAAAGCAGTACTCCCCGGGGGCAGCTTCCTCCAGGCAGCGCTCCGAAACCTGGAACTGGGGCCCGGTTTCCTCCTGAAACTGCCGGGCAGAGTAGGGGGACATCCACAGCCGGGTGTGGGCGGTCTTTTCCAGAATCCGCGCCCGCAGCAGCCGGTCCTGGCTCTGGCGGCGGTGATTGAACAGGATGCCGCCCTGGTTGTCCACGCAGTAAATGAGGATCATGCTGTTCTCCTTTCCCGCCTTTTGGGGCATACTCTTCTTACCGCCCCAGGATTGACAGGGCGGGGACACTCATTATACAATGATTTTGCATCCGGCACAAGGGCGTGCCGGTCCCATTCACCCCAGAAAAGGAGGCGCGGCAATGAAAACAGCGCTGACCATCGCCGGCAGCGATTCCAGCGGCGGCGCAGGAATCCAGGCGGACATCAAAACCATGACCATGAACGGGGTCTACGCCATGAGCGCCATCACCGCTCTCACCGCCCAGAACACCTTGGGCGTGACCGGAATTTTTGAGGTATCCCCCCAATTTCTGGCCCAGCAGATTGACGCCGTGTTCCAGGACATCCGTCCCGATGCAGTGAAAATCGGCATGGTCTCCTCCAGCGGCCTGATCCGCACCATTGCCGATCGTCTGCGGACCCATGGGGCAGAAAACCTGGTGGTGGACCCTGTAATGGTGGCCACCAGCGGAGCGCGGCTCATGGAGGCCGAGGCCATCAGCACCCTTACCCGGGAGCTGCTTCCCCTGGCAGCCCTCCTCACCCCCAACATCCCCGAAGCGGAGGTTCTCTCCGGCCAGGCCATCCGCAGCCAGGCGGACATGCAGGCGGCAGCAGAGAAGATCAACCGGACCTATGGCTGCGCGGTGCTGTGCAAGGGGGGCCACAGCCTCAGCGATGCCAACGACCTGCTCTATATGGACGGGCGCTGCCAGTGGTTCCAGGGCCGCCGGATTGACAACCCCAACACCCATGGCACAGGCTGCACCCTCTCCAGCGCCATTGCGGCCAATCTGGCCAAGGGGTTCCCCCTGGACCAGGCGGTTTCCCGGGCCAAGGCCTACATTTCCGGGGCTCTGGAAGCCATGCTGGACCTGGGGCAGGGAAGCGGCCCCATGAACCACGCCTTTGCCCTCACCGGTCCTTTCGCCCAGGAAGCCGGGGAGCCCTAACAAAACACACAAAGAAAGCAGACCAGACAGGAGGTCAACTGCAACTATGAACGAAATTTATGATGCTGTCATCGTGGGCGGTGGCCCCGGCGGGTACGCCGCGGCCCTTTACTGCGCCCGGGCGGGCTTAAGCACCGTGGTGCTGGAAAAGCTGGCCCCCGGCGGCCAGATGGGTCTTACCGCCCAAATCGACAATTACCCCGGCTTTGACGAGGGAATCTCCGGCTTTGCCCTGGGGGACAAGATGCGGAAGGGCGCAGAGCGGTTCGGCGCCAAAACCCAAGTGACTGAGGTCCTCTCCCTCCAGCTGGAAGGAACGGAAAAGAGGGTCGAGACTGCCGACGGAACCATACTGGGCCGGACGGTGATCCTGGCCACCGGCGCCCGGGCCAAGGGTCTGGGCCTGCCCGGCGAGGAGACCATGGCCGGACGGGGCCTTAGCTTCTGCGCCGCCTGCGACGGGATGTTCTACCGGGGCAAAACCGTGGTGGTGGTGGGCGGCGGAAACTCCGCGGTGGGAGACGCTCTGCTTCTCTCCCGCCTGTGCCAGAAGGTGATTCTGGTCCACCGCCGGGATACCCTGCGGGCCTCCCGGGTCTACCACAAGCCTCTGCTGGAGGCGGAAAATGTGGAGGTCCACTGGAACAGCACCGTCACCCAGCTGCTTCAGGACTTCCGCCTTACCGGCGTGCGCATCAAAAACACCGTCACCGGAGAGGAGACCGATCTGCCTTGTGACGGTCTTTTCATCAGCATCGGAAGAGCCCCCGCCACAGAGCTGGTAAAGGATCAGCTGACCCTGGACCCGGCGGGCTATGTGGTGGCTGACGAGAGCACCCGGACCAATCTCCCCGGGGTCTTTGCCGTGGGAGATGTGCGAACCAAGGCTCTGCGCCAGGTGGTCACCGCGGCAGCGGACGGCGCGGTCGCCGCTCACTATGCCGAGGCCTATCTCACCGAGGACGCTTAACCGGCGTTATCTTCTCTTCCTTTTGTGCCGGCGCACGCACCGCCAGACCAGGAGAACCACCACCAGGATCAGCACCACCCCAATGGCCAGCACTGCCAGGGTGATGCCGTTGGGGTTGGACAGCAGGTGGGTGAGGCTCTGGCTGTCATCCACGGTCTTGCGCCCGTCCGGGCTGCTGTATTCCGGGGAGACGGTGCCCATGTCCGCCAGGTAGGAGGCCAGGGCGTACCACTCCTTGATCTCGTTGCCGTTCTCGTCATGGAGAATATAGGCTTCCAGGTCGGTGATCTCATTGCCCTGGGCATCCCGGGGAGTAATGCTCAGAATGCCGAAGGATTTGTCGTTCACCGCTCCCAGCATCTGCCCGCAGTACAGGCCGGTGACCACCCGGTACAGCTTGTCATCCTGAATGGGCACCTCCGAGCCGTCCTCCAGAATCTGAGCGCACTGGGTCACCCGGTTAAAGAGCATCCGATGGGGGTTGAAGGTGAAGGACATACCGGAGATATACAGCTGGGCAGCGGGCATCAGGGAGGTCACGGTGGCGTCCACCTCAAAGGCGTTTTTCAGATCCTCGCCGGTGATCCAGACGGACACCAGGGGGTACCCGGGTATGCCGTCCGCCCCGATCCCCAGGGAGGAGATGTTGAACACGTCCGACGTGGTCAGTTCTCCCACCGGCAGGGACTCCCGGATGACGCCCGTAGCGGTGAGGGCAATGTCCACGGGAACCCCGTCCTCACCCTCTGCCTGCCGGACCGCCCAGCGGTAGGAATCGGCGATCAGGTTGCCCAGGGTAGACTCCCGGTGCTGGGCATACAGGTCGTCTACGCTGTCAAAGGAATAGGGATTGTTTACCAGGACCTGGTCGAAGGTTAAGCCGCCGAACTGCTTGAGGTAGCTTTCCTCCACCAGGTTCTTGTAGAATTCGATCTGGGCGTCCATGGCCTCAGACGCTTCCAGGCTGTCGTCAATGGGAATCAGCTGGTAGTCCGTCAGGGAGAAGGTGTCACCCTCCCGGCTCAGAGTCAGGATCCCCAGGTTCTTGCAGTACTCTCCGGCGGAGACGATATAGGTCCCGTTGGTGTAAATGGGCTCCTCCAGGGTGGTGTGGGAGTGGCCGGAGACGATCACGTCAATGCCGTCCACCTTCTCCGCCAGCTTCTCGTCCTCGGAGCTTGCCTTGTTCTCGCTGGTGCCGCTGTGGGACAGGCAGACCACCACCCGGGGCTCCGGCACCTCCGCCTGGATCTGCTCCACCATCTGCCGGGCCGTGTCGATGGGGTCCTCCAGGATCATGCCGGACATGGGCGCGCAGGCGTCGGAGTCCTCTCCCGTGATTCCGAAGACCGCAAAGTTGACCCCGCCCCGTTCAATGACCGTGTAATCCTCCACCCCGCACCGGTCGAAGGCGGCCCAGACGGCGGCAGCGTCCTGGTCGTACCCTTCCTGACCCTCCGCGGGGGGCTTGTAGTTTGCCTCCACAATGGCGGGCAGAGGCTCTCCGCTGTCTGCTGCGGCGTTCAGCATGCTGGCAAGGCCCGCAGCCCGGTAGTCATACTCGTGGTTGCCGAAGGTGACGGCGTCATAGCCCAGGGCACCCAGGGACCGCAGCTCTGAGGCCTGGTCTGCATAGATGGTCTGGAACAGGGTACCCATGGAAAAGTCCCCGGCGTCCACCAGCAGGGCGTCCGGATGCAGGAGCTTCTGCTGGTCGATGGCCGTTTTCAGCCGGGCAAAGCCCCCGTAGGATTTGCCGGTTTCGTCAGAGGCCGGCAGCAGGTGAGAGTGCATGTCGTGGGTGAAGAGGATGGTAACCGTCTCTCCCGTTTCCGCCGGCGCAGCCAGCGCAGCGGGCACCAGCCCCACCAACAGCTGCACCATCAGCAGCACACATAAAATTCGTCGCTTAACCATTCAACACACGTCCTTTTTCAGTTTGTTGTTTTTTGCATAGTGTACCATATTCCGCCGGAGCAGGCAAACGAAAGAAGAGAAAACAATTGCCTTTCCCGGGGCATCCGCCGCCGGGAAAGGCAATCCAGTTTTTATGCCTCCGGTTCTTGTTTCGTTCCTGTCATCTTTCGCCAACGGAAAATATACAGCGCCGCGGCCAGAAGGGTGGAGAGCACGTCCGCCACCGGCTGGGCCCAGACCAGGCCGTTGATCCCCAGGGCCGCCTCCAGAAGAAAGAGGGCCGGAAGGTAGATCAATCCCTGGCGGCTCAGGTTAATGATAAGAGAGGGGGTGGCCGCCCCCATGGCCTGCAGGGCATTGTTCAGCACATAGAACGCCCCGAAGAGGGCGCTGGTGCTCAGCAGGATGCGGGAGAAGGTAAAGCCGTAGGAATACGCGCCCTGGTCGGTGAGAAACACCTGGACGATGGGCCCGGTAAACAGCCAGCACAGCCCTGTGAGCACCAGGCTGAGAATCAGCGCGAACACCAGGGAAAACCGCAGGACCTTTCGGTACCGCGTCCAGTCTTTGGCACCCACGCAGTACCCCAAAAGGGGCTGCACCCCCTGGCCCAGGCCGATACAGACCATGCCGGTCATCATGGTCACCTTCATGGCAACGCCGATGCCTGCCACCGCCATGTCCCCGTACTTGGTCATGCAACTGTTCATGACGATCTGGGACACGCTCATGAGCAGGGAAGCCAGGGAGGCGGGAATCCCAATGGCCAGCACCCCGGTGCAGACCCCGTTCCGGAGGGTAAAATCCCTGGGGTGAATGCTCAGCATGGAGGTTCCTTTGGAAAAGTACCGAAGGTAGTACAAACCCGCTACCACATTCCCGATAACTGTTGCGATGGCCGCGCCCCGGATCTCCCAGCCCAGGGCCAGAATCATAATGGGGTCCAGGATCACGTTCAGCAGGTTGCCAATGAGCATCCCCATCATGGCCTCCCCGGACCGGCCCTCCGCCCGGAGCACGTTGGAGTAGCAATTGGCAATGAGCACGAAGGGGCCGCAGGCCGCCACAATGCACAGGTAGTCCCTGGCATAATCCCAGGTAGCGGCGCTGACTCCCATCACCGTGAGAAGCTGGTCCATGAAAACCCAGAAGAGCAGGGACATCAACAGCCCCACTACCACGCAGCTCCACATGCAGAAGGCAGAAACCTGCTTTGCATAGTCCTGCCGTCCCTCTCCCATGGCCCGGGAAATATCGGAGGTGCCTCCAACACCGAAGATGCTCCCCACCGCCATAAACAGCAGAAACACCGGGGTCGCCATGGACACCGCCGCCACCTGCAGGTCGTCGTGGGTCTGGCCGATGAAGAAGGTATCCGCCAGATTATAGACCAGCACCATGAGCATGGCGGCCATGGCAGGGATGGCGTTGCGGAAGACCGCCGTGGAAATTTTGCCCGAGCGGAAAGCCTGGAGGGCCTGTTGGTTGTCTTTCATAGAGTCTCCTTTTCGTTCGCTCACTTTTAATCGTATGCTATTGATTTAGCCAGAAGAATGGCCCCAGCCAAGTGGGGCCGTTACTCCATGCTGTCGCTGACTTTTTTCAGCAGGGTGGTGAAGATCACCCGCTCCGCCTCAGTCAGGCTGGAGAGCAGGTGGGCTTCCGTCTCCTCCATGTGCTGCCGGGCGGCCGCGCAGCAGTCCAGGCCAGACTCCGTCACCCGCACCAGCTTGATCCGCTTGTCAGTCCGGCTGACAAAGCTCTCCACAAATCCCTTCTGTTCCAGGCGGACCACAATGCCGGCCGCCGTTGACTGGGCCACATGCAGGCGCTTCTCCAGTTCCTTGAGGGACAGGACCTTTTCCGGCGCACTGCTCAGCTGGAGCAGGACGGTCACCTGCACCAGCGTCAGGCCCTGATCCCGCAGGGCGTTGTTGCCGTCCCGCTGGAGAGCATCGTGAAGGTGCTTAATGTAAAAGCCGCAGTCATTTTCCGGAAGCATGGTCTCACCCCCTGGTTTCTTTGAAGCTACCATACTACAGATTTCCCTCAAAGTCAACAGCACGCTTTTAATTTTGGGGCCCGGTCCAAAACTTTTTCTTGTTTTTTCCAAGTTTTATCGTCATAGACCTATTCCCAGCACGCCATCATCGGCAGCGGCGGCTATATGCCGGAGGACGTACACATGGTGATGGACGTCATGGCAGGGGGGAAGTATAACCTTGCCTCCATCATCACCCATGCGTTTCCCCATGAGCAGCTGGCAGCGGCCATCAAAACGGCAGCTCAGCCGGACAAGGCCCTGAACGTGGTCATCCGGTATGACAAATGATTGCCTTCGTATAAAACCCTTCAACCCCTATCCGGACAAAGCATCCTGCCCGGATGGGGGCTTCTTTTGGAAAAGAATGTCGAAAAATCCCGGATTAGAGTGGGATTTTTCCTCTGTCTCTGGTATAATGGAAGCCGTTGTACGAAAGAGGCTCACACGAAGGGAGATTTTTATGAAAAAACGCATGACCGTTCTCCTGCTTGTGGTATGCCTGATCGCGGCGGTGCTGCCCACCACCGTATCGGCCGCATCCACAAACCAGGAGACGATATGGAACTACTTACGGGCCCAGGGCTTCTCCGCTGCCGGGGCAGCCGGCATCATGGGCAACCTGGAGGCCGAGTCCGGCTACCTGCCCAACAACATGGAGGACACCGCCAACCGGAAGTCCGGCTTCAGCGACGCCGAGTTCACCGCAGGGGTGGACAGCGGCGAGATCACCCGGGAGGAGTTCATCTCCTCTGACCGCTTCGGCGTGTGCACCTGCAACCCCACCGGCAGTCCCACCGGGCAGGAGTATGGATACGGCCTGGCCCAGTGGACCTTCACCACCAGAAAGGCTGCCCTCTATGACTTTGCCAAGAGCAGAGGGGTCAGCATCGCGGACCTGACCATGCAGCTGGACTTTATGATCGGGGAGATGAGCAGTTCCCTTAAGTCCTATCTGAAAACCGCCGATGACGTGGAAGAGGCCTGCGTTACCTTCCACAATGATTACGAGCGGTCCTCCGCCACCGCATCCATGCTCACCGGGCGGGTGAACAGGGCCATCAATGTCTACAACAAGTATTCCGGATCCACCTATGTGAAACCGGAAACCGTTCACTTCCCCAAGGTGACCGTCTATACCCAGGGTCAGTTCACGGACGTGTCTGCTTCTGAATGGTACACCGGAAACGTTGCGTCTGCGGTGGAGTTCGGCCTCATGAAGGGCAACAGCTCCTCTACGTTTAATCCCAATGGCAACGTGACCATCGCGGAGGCCATTACCATGGCGGCCCGCATCCACAGCATCTACACCACCGGCGGAGAGTCCTTTGTCCAGAAGAGCGGACAGGCTTGGTACCAGGTTTACCTGGACTACGCCTATCAGAACGGCATTATCGGCCAGAGTGACTATACCTGCGACGTGAACCAGAAGATCACCCGGGCAAAGTTCGCGGTCATCTTCGCCAAGGCGCTGCCGGAAAAGGCGCTGCCCGCCAGGAACACCGTGGCAGACGGCAAGATCCCCGACGTGCCCATGTCCGCGTCTTACGCCGCCGCTGTATACCAGCTCTATCGGGCCGGTATTCTCTCCGGCGATGAAACCGGCAGCTTCTATCCTCAGAATACCATCCGCCGGTCAGAAGCCGCCGCCGTGGTCTCCCGAATGGCAGACAGCGACAACCGGGTGGCAGTTTCTCTGCCCTGAAGCCCCAACAAAACAAGTAAACCCGGAATCCCGCAGCGGGGTTCCGGGTTTTTCTTTTGGTTCAGATTCTTCGCAGGCCCTCCCAGCAGGCCATCACAACCCCGTTGGGGAGAAACTTGCTGCCCACCCGCTGGACCAGAGAGGGGAGACCGCAGGTGGTCACAGGCAGCACCTTGCTGTCCCGCAGGGCCCGACGGGCCACCGTCTCCGGTTTCAGGGCAAGGGGATAGTGGCGCACCGTTCGCCCGTTCTTCGTGTCCTTGGCAACGTCAATAAATTCTGTCTTGATCCAGCCGGGGCACACCGCCGTAACCCGGATGCCCCGGGGGGCCACCTCCCAGCGCAGCGCCCGGCTGTAGCTGAGAAGAAAGGCCTTGGTGGCCGCGTACACGTTCAGGCCGGGGAGAGGCTGGAAGGACGCCGAGGAGCAGATCTCCAACACCCGGTCTCCCCGCTTCATGTAGGGGAGCACCGCTTCCGTCAGGTTCACCGCGGCCTTGCAGTTTAAATCAATCATGCCGCTGACCTCTTTCCGGCTGAGATCCGCATAGGTGCCGAACTTGCCGAAACCCGCGGAGTTAATGAGAATGTGTACCTCCGGCTGGGTTTCCTCCAGAAGGGCGGCCAGCGTTTCCATACTCTCCGGCTGGACCAGGTCCAGCGCCAGCGGCCGCAGAGGGGTTTTCAGCTCACGGGCCAGTTCCTCCATCCGGTCTGCCCGGCGGGCCACACCCCAGAATTCATCCAGGCCGCCCTGCCGGTCCAGCCGCCGGAGAAACGCCGCGCCCAGACCGGAGGACGCACCTGTTACAATGGCAATTTTCATCCTGTATCCCTCCCCCTCAGGTTCCGTCTGCCCATTTTGCCGGCGTTCACAAGGATATTTTAGTCCTTTTACCAGGAAAATACAACGGGAAGGGCCTTGGAGAGAAAATTATTTCAGGGCTGCCCCCCGGATGTTGGCCCGGCGGACCAGCAGCCAGGCCAGGAAAGCAAACACCGCAGCAATCACCAGGAAGACCAACATCCCGGCCCAGGGGGAGGAGAGGAAGAACCAGACCAGGTCCGTCAGCAGGTTCAGCAGCGGGGCCAGAGGCTCCCGGAAGTAATACCCCAGGGAGGGCAGACCCGTGAGCAGAACCGGAATGGAAATACCGGCCAAAAAGCATCCCACCTTGTTCAGCCGCCAGAACAGGAAGGTGAAGAAGAGACCCGCAGCAAAGCAGCAGAGCATCAGGGTGGCGTTAAAGAGAACGGAGCAGAGATGCTGGGCTGCCGAGGTGAAGGCCATCTGATCCAGATAGATCATGGCGTAAAGGTCAGAGACAGCAACGAAGCCGCCGCTCAGGGCCTGGGTCCCGCCGATGAGCACCGCGCCGGCCAGTCCCAGCAGCAGGGAGGCCAGAACGGAGCTTACCAGCAGCCCCAGGAAGGAGGTCCGTCGGCTGACTCCCATCTGCACCCCCAGGCGCAGAGCCTGCCGGGGCAGGACGATACCGAAAACGAAAAGGGAAATCGCGCTGGCAAAGCCGTAGCCATTGTACTGGACAACGCCTTTCCCCCAGGAAACCGAAATGTAGAAGGAGCCTGAAAACATCAGAATGACAAGAATATTGACGCCCACAAAAACAGCCCCGGCCAGCAGGTATTCCCGCAGCTGATACCGCAGGGTGGGTTTAATGCTCGTAACCATAAGATCCTTCCTTTCTCTCCTGGTCCTCCGCTTCCTGGAGGCTGATAAAATAGTCCTGTAACCGCAGGGGGCTCTGCTCCAGCCCGGCGGGGAGGTTGCCCTCGGGCCGGCCCTGGATGCAGACGGTTTTCAGCCCGCCCAGTGAGTGGGCGGTGAGAATCTGCCGTCCGGCAACGTAGTCGTCCACCAGACCGGCAGGGCCGGAAACGGTGTAGGCGTTGGCCATGAGCTCCTCTGTGGGAGCGTCCCGGATGACCCGTCCCTCCCGGAGGATGATGGTGTGATCAATGAGGTTTTCCACCTCGGAGATCAGGTGGGTAGAGAGAAGTATGGTGCTGTCCCCCTGGGCAAACTTCTCCACCAGCAGCCGGTAGAACAGGTCCCGGTGCTGGGCGTCCAGACCCAGAACCGGCTCATCAAAAATGAGGTAGGGGGTGTTGACGCTGAGGCACAGGATCAGCCGGAAGATGGAGGAGTAGCCGGTAGACAGGGCGGTGATCTTCTTTTTCAGAGGCAGACCAAACTGTCTGGCCAGGTCCAGGGCATAATCCTGGTCAAAGCTGGGGTAGAACCAGGACATGGTGCGAAAAGCCCGCCCCACCCGCATGTCTTCGGGGAAAAAGTTCTGCTCGCCCACCAGGAAAACCTGGTGCAATGCCTCATCGTTGTTCTGCACGGGCATGCCGTCCACCAGCACCTGGCCCTGGTCCGGCCGCTGCCGGTCGGTGAGGATGCTCAGCAGGGTGGTCTTGCCGGCGCCATTGCTGCCCAGCAGGCCGTAGATGTGCCCGGGCTCCAGAGTCAGGGAGACCTGGTCCAGGGCGGTGGTTTTTCCAAAGGTTTTTGAGATGTTCTGCAATTCAATGGACATCGTAAAATCCCCTCCTAATAAGATCGATGAGCTGATCCAGGGTCAGGCCAAGGTTCTTGGCCTCCCGCACCAGGGTCTCGATGTAGTCGTGATAAAAGTCCTCAGACCGCCGCTTCCGCAGGGTCTCCCGGGCACCCTCCGCCACAAACATGCCGATGCCCCGCTTTTTGTAGAGCAGGCCGTCGTTCACCAGCAGGTTGATCCCTTTCAGGGCGGTGGCAGGGTTAATTTTGTAGGTGGCCGCAAATTCTGTGATAGACGGCACCTGGCTGCCCTCCGGGTAAGCGCCGGAGAGGATGCCGGCCTCCAGCTGTTCCGCCAGCTGAAGAAAAATGGGTTTTTCTCCCTGAAACTGCAAGGAGGTGACCTCCTTTCCTGTTGGCTGGTTAATTACTTGACTAACTAACCGCAGGACCAAAATACCATAGTGCATTTGGTTTGTCAACAAGAAACTGACAATTCGTTCAAAAATTTTTGCGCACATTCCCCGGGACAGTGGGAAATCTTAAATCCTGAGAAGTCTTTGGTGGGACCCATTGACAGGTTCAAAAATGTGGGGTAAAGTCACACTGAGGACGGACAGAAAACACAGGAGAAAGAGGGAATCTCATGAACTGGCGAAAGCGATGGTCCGCCCTTTTACTGGCCGCTGCGCTCTTTCTGGCCTGCATCCCCGGCGCAGGAGCGGCGCAGACCGGAGAATATCTCACCCGGGGTGAGACAGCCGGCCTGCTGCTGGAAGCAGCCCAGGACTACAACCCGGATATTTCCTATGCGGACATTTTGCAGGGCTACCCCAACGGAGACCTGGACGAGCAGGGTCCGGTCACCCGGGTTCAGGCTCTGGTGATGCTTCAGCGGGCCTTCGGCGGCCTGCCGGAGCCCAAAGGGGACAACGCCCGCAGCGGTTATCCCGCGTCCAGCTTCACCGACGTGCCCGCCTGGGCGGCAGAGGAGCTGGAGAGCGTCTTTGCCGCAGGCATCGTAACCGGCACCACGGAAACCACCTTTTCCCCCGGGGAACGAATCACCCGGGAGCAGCTGGACCTGTTTCTCCGCCGGACCTTTGCCTTGGAGGGCAGCAACTTAAAGGACGATTTCTATGCCGCGGTAAACAAGCAGGCCCTGGACAACAGCCAGATTCTGCCCGGCTACCCCGGCACCGGCGCGTTTACCGATTTGTTGGTCTCCGTACAAAGTGATGTGACCGCTGTCATCCAGGAACTGGTTCAGACCGGCGGCAGAACAGCAGGGGAGAGGAAGATCGTTACCCTCTACCAAAACATTGTGGATGCAGACACCCGGAACGCGGCGGGCCTCACACCCATTCAGCCCTACCTGACGGCCATTGACCAGGCCCGGACTCTGGAGGAGCTGATGGCTGTTCATGTCCAGGTTCAGAAGGACCTGGCGGCCTCGCTGCTGCTGGACTTCGGCCTCACCGTTGACGCCAGGGACAGCAGCGCCTGCCTTCTCACCTTCGACGGTCTGTCCCCCATGCTGGGGCAGAGCGGCTACGGGGCAAGCGCATCAGAAGCGCAAAAGCAGGCCTATGAAACCTATCTTGAAACTCTTTTCACCCTCTCCGGCCAGAGCCGGGAGGAGGCCGCCCAGGCGGCGGCCCTCATCTGGCAGACAGATACCGCCCTGGCGGCAGCCTCCCTCACCACCCAGGAGCTGGCAGATGTGGACAAAACCTACCACATTTACACCATGGACCAGCTTCAGGCCATGTTCCCCGGAGCAAACCTGGACGCTCTCTTTGGTGCCTCCGGCCTGGAGCAGACAGACCGGATTCTGGTGAGCGACCCCGGCAAACTCCAGGTAATCGCGGCGCTCTTTGACCCGGACGAGACCCCCAACTCCCTGGAAATTCTCAAGGCCTATGCCCGGCTGACCCTGCTGAACACCTTCGGCCCCATGCTGAGCCAGGACTTTACCGACGCAATCAGTACCTTCCAGCAGAGCTATCTGGGCATTGCCGGGGGCCTGTCCCCGGAGGGCACCGCCTCCCAGTATGTCCAGGCTCTCCTGGGAGACTACCTGGGAAAGGCTTATACAGACCGCTGCTTTTCCGCCTCTGCCAAGAAAGAGGTGGAAAGCATGGTCCGGGACATTCTGGCGGTCTACCGGGAGCGGATTCAGGCGCTGGACTGGATGAGCAGCGCCACCAAAGCCAAAGCCATCCGGAAGCTGGACACCATGACCCTTCACATCGGCTACCCTGACACCTGGGAAGACCCATTGGAGGGCGTGAACCTGCTTACGGCAGGGGAGGGGGGCAGCTTCTTCCAGAATGCGGTGGCCATCGTCCAGGCCGGCAGGCAGGCCCTGGCAGAACGGCAGCAGGAAGGCCCGGACAAGGACCAGTGGGTTATGACCCCCTATACGGTCAACGCCTGCTATACCCCCACAGAAAACACCATCACCTTCCCGGCAGGCATCCTTCAGCCTCCCTTCTACGATAAAAACGCCTCCTACGAGGAAAATCTGGGCAGCATCGGCTATGTGATTGCCCACGAAATCACCCACGCCTTCGACAACAACGGGGCCAAGTTCGACGAAAACGGCAACGCCGCCGGCTGGTGGACGGCGGCGGACTATGTCGCCTTTCAGATCCTTTGCCAGCGGGTGGTGACCCTCTACGACGGCAGAGAGTGTGCCCCCGGCATTGTCTGCAATGGGGAGCTGACCCTCTCGGAGAACATCGCTGACCTGGGAGCGGCTGCCTGCATCACCCAGTTGGAAGGAAAACAGAAAAACCCGGACTACGCCGCCCTCTATACCGCCATGGCCCAAATCTGGTGCTCCAGTTATCCCCGGGAAATGCGGCAGTATATGGCCCGGACGGACGTTCACGCGCCGGACAAGCTCCGGGGCAGCCTGGTGCTCCAGAACTTCGACCCGTTCTATGAGGCCTTCGGCATCACAGAAGGGGACGGCATGTGGCTGGCCCCGGAGGACCGGGTGGTTATTTGGTAACAGATAAAAGGAAGTGCTGCAATGAACCAAGATCTCTCCCAGCTCAAAGAAAAATTTGTCAACGACCTGTTTGTCTCCCAGGGGCTGGAGGCCGTGATTGACGAGGCCTCCTACGGCTACGCCAAGTGCTCCATGGAAATTCAGCCCCGCCACTGCAACGCCCTGGGCATCCCCATGGGAGGCGCTGTCTTTACCCTGGCGGACTTCGCCTTTGCGGTGGCCGCCAATCAGGAGGGGCGGGATGTGGTCACCCAGGCCTCCCAGATCACCTTCCTGATGCCTGCAAAGGGAAAACGCTTGACAGCCATTGCAAATCAAGTAAAAGATGGAAAACGGATCTGCTTTTACGAGGTAAAAGTAACCGACGACCTGGGCAATGAGGTGGCCTTTGTCACCATCAACGGCTATGTGGTGAAGAACCCCTGATCCGCACAAAAAAAGCAGGCTCTGCCCAATTGGACAGAGCCTGCTTTTTTATCCATTAACCCAGCAATCCCGCGTCCCCCATGACCGATTTCAGATGCTCCAGCGGCTCCGGGTCCATCTCCCAGAGGGGGAGACGGAGCACCCCGCTGTCCAGTCCGGCCTCACGCATGGCGGCCTTGATGGGGATGGGGTTAACCTGGGAGAAAAGGGCCCGGGTCAGGGGCGCATAGGCCAGCTGAATCCGTCTGGCCTGGGCCGTGTCACCCCGGAAATAGCTGTGGGTCAGCTCCGCCATGGGTTCGGGAGCCAGGTTGGACACCACGGAGATCAGTCCCTTGGCCCCCATGGCCAGCAT
>JAEDJB010000126.1 GCA_016296565.1 Oscillospiraceae bacterium | reverse complement strand
GCGAAGAAGCCGCCCTCCTGCTCGGAGAAGGTCATGGTGTAGACGTTGTCCTGGGTAACGGGGTTGCCCTGGCTGTCGGTGATGGTGGAGTCCACCACCAGGAAGTACTTGTCAGGGTTGTTCAGAACCACATCGCCCACGGTAGAAAAGTTGAAGCCGGGCAGAACGAAAACGTCATAGTCGCCGGCCAGGCGGTCAACGGTGGGAACCAGCTCGTTGTAGTCGGGCTCCTTCACATCGGTGACGGTGCAGTCGGGATGGTCGGCGATAAAGTCCTGAATGCCCTTGTAGCAGTTCTGGTTAAAAGAGCCGTCGTCAATGCCGGAGGAGGTGACGATGCAGATCTTCAGTCCGGCGGCTTCGGCGGAGCTGGAGGCAGCGGGAGCGGAGGCAGCGGGAGCGGAGGCGGCGGGGGCGGCGGATTCCTTGGCGCCGCAGGCAGCCAGGCTCAGGGCCATGGCAAGAGCCAGTACAGTTGCGAACAGTTTCTTCATTTGTTGAAAACTCCTTCCAAAATTTGAATCGTTCCAAATGATCTATTTACAGCCCCTTGGGGCTATAAAACGGCAGGCAGGAAGCCCTCAAAGGGCTTCAATTTCCGAACAGCTTCTTCAGGTTCACATCGAAGGGCGGACGGACGATGCCCTTTTCGGTGACGATGCCGGAGAGCAGCTCATGGTCGGTGACGTCGAAGGCGGGGTTGTAGCACTTGACCTCCTTCAATGCCATGGGCTCGGCGTAGAACTTCTCCTTGATCTCCTCGGGGTCCCGGAGCTCGATCTCGATATGGGCGCCGTCGGGGCAGTTCATGTCGATGGTGGAGGAGGGGCCCAGGGTGTAGAAGGGGATGCCGTAGTGCTTGGCCAGGATGGCGACGCCGGAGGTGCCGATCTTGTTGGCGAAGTCGCCGTTGGCGGCGATGCGGTCGCAGCCCACGAAGCAGGCCTGGACCCAGCCGTTGCGCATGACGATGGAGGCCATATTGTCGCAGATGAGGGTCACGTCGATGCCGGCCTTCTGCAGCTCAAAGGAGGTCAGGCGGGCGCCCTGGAGCAGGGGACGGGTCTCATCGGCGAAGACGCGGAAATTCATGCCCCGCTCCTTGCCCAGCAGCATGGGGCCGATGGCGGTGCCGTAGCGGGAGGTGGCCAGGGGACCGGCGTTGCAGTGGGTGAGGATACCGTCGCCCTCCTTGATCAGGGAGAGGCCGTACTCGGAGATCTTCCGGCACATCTCGATGTCCTCCTGGTGGATCTTGGCGCACTCCGCACCCAGCAGCTCCACGATCTCGGAAACGCTCTTCCCGGCATTGTCCGTGACCACCTGCTCCATCCGCTTCAGAGCCCAGCTCAGGTTCACGGCGGTGGGGCGGGAGGAGTTGAGATACTCCTTCTGGCGGTGGAACTCGGCGGCAAATTCGCCGTAGGGCTTATGGGCATACTTCTGGCAAAGGACATACATGGCGTAGCCGGCGAAGATGCCGATGGCGGGGGCGCCCCGGACCTTCAGCTTGAGGATGGCGTCGTAGCAGTCCTCCTCCGTGTCCATGGTGAGGTACACCATGCGGTTGGGAAGCTGGGTCTGGTCGATGATGGTGACGGCCTTCTTGTCCCCGGTGAGCTTGACGTTGTCGATATGGGTGACTTTGGTGATCTCGTCCATTTTCCTTGACTCCTTTTATAATATCACGATTCCTGTTTTCCGTAAATGATCCGGATGCCGGCCCGGTCCAGCTCCCCCAGGCACCGGCGCTGGCTCTCCTCCATGGTGGGGCACCAGTCGGTGATGACGGCGGTGATGCGCTGGCAGCGGCAGTCCACATAGGGGGCCGCGGTACCCAGCTTGGTGTGGTCGGCCAGCACATAGAGCTTGTCGGCCCGGGAGAGCATCTCCCGCTTGGCCTCGGACTCCTCGTAGCTCAGTTCCATCATTCCCTTGGAGCTGGAGAGGCCGGAGGCGGAGAAAAAGCACTTGCCGATGTTGATGTGCTCCAAAAGGTCCGGGCTTTTCACCCGGCTGAGGGACATGGAGCTTTTGCGCAGCAGCCCCCCCAGCAGCAGCACCTGCACCGTGCGGGAATCGGCAAACTGGATGGCCACGTTCAGGCTGTTGGTCACCACGGTGACCTCCCGGTCATGGAGCAGCGGGCACATCTGCAGCGCCGAAGTGCTGGCGTCCATACAGATGATGTCTCCCGGCTCAACCAGTTCCACGGCGGCCCGGGCGATGGCCATCTTCTCCTCCCGGCAGATGGGGAACCGCTCCTCCAGCGTCAGATCGGCGCTGGGGGCAGGGGGAACGGGGGAGACGCCGCTCTCGCCGGAGGCAGCCACGGCCCCGCCGTAGACCCGGGAGACCATCCCCTCCTCCTCCAGGGCCTTCAGGTCCCGGTGGATGGTCATATAGGAAACATTAAACTTCCTGGAAAGCTCCCCCGCGTCGATATAATCGCTGCGCTTCAGCATCTCAAGGATCTCTTTTTTTCTCACATGAGGCAGTGATTTCATAGGGCGGAGCCTTCCTCCTTTTATTTATCCTGGCCGTAGTGGTGTTCGGCGAAGTCCCACATAAAGGCCACCTTGTCGTCGGGGATAACGTGGGGCGTGCCAAGCTGCAGGGCCTTATGATAGATCTCGGCGGTCATCTCCAGCACCACGCAGGTCTTAAAGGCTCCCTCCAGGCTCTTACCCAGGCACAGCGCCCCGTGGTTGGCAAGCAGGCAGGCCATTTTGTCCTGCCCCAGGGCCTTGACGGCGTTGGCCGCCAGCTCAGAGGTGCCGGGAAGGGCGTATTCCGCCGTTTCCACCGTGCCCCCCAGAACCTGGGCCGCCTCGTCGATGATGGCGGGAATGCTCTGGTGGAGCACGCCGAACACCAGGGAGTGGACGGGATGGGTGTGGATGAGGGCCCGGATCTCCGGCCGGCGGCGGTACACCTCCAGGTGCATCTCCTTTTCCACGGTGGGCTTGCGGTGGCCCTCCACCACCTGGCCGTCGTCCAGGCGGACCACCACCACATCGTCCTCCACGATGGTGTGGTAGGGCATGGCGGAGGGCGTCATGTACACAAGGCCGCTGCCGGGGTCGCAGAGGCTGATGTTGCCCCAGGTCTCCACCGTCAGCCCCTTGTCCAGCATCCGCTTGCCCGCAGCCACCAATTCTGCTTTATAATTCATACCTTTCCTCCATCAATGACTTCCGCAGGGCAATTCCCCCATTTCGCGGAAAGATCATACCTGTTTCGACATCATTTTTATGATATCGTCCCCTCTTCCAAAAGTCAACATTTTCCCACAAAGCTTTCAATTGCTTTTCGTTATATCGGGTAAAATCCGTGTTAATATCCGTTCATCTCCTGATGCATTTCACCAAACTATAACAAATCATCACATTGGTCAGGGGCCTTTCCCGTCCTTTCAGAAGGCGCGGGCCTCCCCCGTGAGCCTTTCGATCCACTCCCGGGCCTGGGGCCACCGGACAAGGAGCTCCTCCCGGCAGCCGTGGGTATAGCAGCCGGGGGTGTAGGCCGGGGACATGGAGGTGCTCATCAGGGCCCAGTCTCCTCCGGGGGCCAGACGGGAGCCCTGCCAGATCCCTGCCGGCACCAGATGCTGGGGAACCTCCCCCTTTTCCAGTCGGTTTCCAAGGCGCGTCACCTGCCATGTCCCGTCGGGAAAAAGCTCCACCAGGTCCACCGGGCCGCCCCCGTGGTAGAAGTAGACCTCATCCCCGGTGAGCAGGTGCAGGTGGGAAAAGGCCTCCCCGTGGAGAAAATAATAGATGGCGCTGCCGATGGAAACGCCCTCCAGGGTCCGATCACACTGATAAGTGGAGCGGTACATGCCGCCCTCCCCCTCCAGGGGCACCAGGCCCAGACGCTCCACCACTTCCTCCGCACGCAGCATATGGTTTTCCTCCCTTTCTGATTTGGCATCATGATACCATGAAAAACCATGCCTTGCAAACTTCCGAAAGCCGGATATAATAAAATCATGATTCATCATCGAAGGGAGATCAGCCATGCAGAAGATCCTCATTGACGCCGATACCGGCATCGACGATTCCATCGCCATCCTATACGCCCTCAGGTGCCCCGACATCCGGGTGGTGGGCATCACCACCGGCTGCGGCAACACCGACGCCGCCCAGGCGGCGGAAAACACCCTGCGCCTGGTGAAAATGGCAGGGGTAAGCTATCCGGTTCCCGTGGCCATCGGCGAAAACAAGCCCCTTGGGGGGGAGTGGGAGGGCCCCGTCCCCCACATCCATGGCAAAAACGGGGTGGGCGACGTGGAGCTTCCCCCCACGGAGCAAAAGCCCCTGGCCGAGCACGCCAGCGATTTCATCCTCCGCCAGGCCCGGGAGCAGGGCCGGGACCTCACCATCGTGACCCTGGGCCGCATGACCAATCTGGCCCTGGCCCTGGAAAAGGAGCCCAACCTTCCCTCCATGGTGAAAAACGTGGTGTTCATGGGCGGCACCTTCCGCCATCCCGGCAACGTCACCCCGGTGAGCGAGGCCAACCTCTTCGGCGACCCCGAGGCGGCGGACAGGGTCTTTCAGGCGGGCTTTGACCTGACCATGGTGGGCCTGGACGTGACCATGAAGTCCCGCCTCACCAGCCAGCACCTGGACCTGCTGGTGAAGTACGCCACCCCCGGAAACGAGGAGATCGCCGCCTATATCCGCAAGGCCATGACCGGCCGCTACTATCCCTTCAACCGCTGGCAGAACAATTGCCTGGACCACTGCCCCGTCCACGATCCCTCCGCCCTCCTCTACGTCACCGACCCCAGCCTCTTCACCACCCGCAAGGCCCGGGCCCGGGTGGAGTGCAGCGGCCAGTTCACCCGGGGCATGGTGGTGGCGGATTTCAGGGAGTATCCCTTCGACGCCCCCTACCTTACCATCTGCGTGGATGTGGACGAGCGGCGGGCCGTGGAAAAGCTCATCGCCGCCTTCACCCACCAGGAGACGCTGCTGTAACGCCTCTCCTCCCCCGCACAAAAGTCCCTTTTACCTTTGGTGTTGATACAGCGTATTCGCCAATTCCGTTTAGCGCTTTGCACAACCCCTGTTTATGCACAAAGGGCAGCCCAAAACAGGGCTGCCCGATAAACCGGAAGTTATTCATGCAACTCCAAGGGAAGTCCATCTGGATCAAAGAAAAATGTCA
>JAEDJB010000125.1 GCA_016296565.1 Oscillospiraceae bacterium | reverse complement strand
TGGTTGCGGAGACAGGACTTGAACCTGCGGCCTCCGGGTTATGAGCCCGACGAGCTACCAACTGCTCTACTCCGCGATATGGTGCCGGAGACCGGGGTCGAACCGGCACGGGATTGCTCCCATGGGATTTTAAGTCCCAGGCGTCTGCCAATTCCGCCACTCCGGCATTTCCACGGCCGCACTTCTTAGTGCTTAATTACTATACCACAGTACAGATGGCTTTGTCAAGAGAATTTTTTATTTTTTCTTTCCCTTCTTTTCCCATCCTCCCGACAGCGTCCCCCGCCTGCTGACAAAAGCCGCGGCCTATGCTATAATGAACCACAGCAAAATCCATAGGATGGGAGTTTTGACCATGAAACGGGAATACGCAGAGTACGCCGCGGCGCAGGCTACGGCGCTGTTGGCGGTGGACAGTCCCTCCGGCTATACCAGCCAAGCTGCCCACTGGGTGCAGGCGGCTTTTTCCGGGTTGGGGTATGAGGCCCGGCTCACCAAAAAGGGCGGGGTGCTGGTTGACTTCGGCGGAGAAGATCTCCAGGACGCCTTGCTGCTGGAGGCCCACACCGACACCCTGGGAGCTATGGTGGCGGAGATCAAGTCCAACGGACGCCTTCGGCTGACCAACTTGGGTGGGCTGCGGCCGGAGAACACCGAGGCGGAAAACCTCCGGGTTTACACCCGGGAGGGCAAGGTCTATGAGGGAACCTTACAGCTGGTAAACGCCTCTGTCCATGTAAACGGCAGCTACGGGGAGGCCAAGCGCACCTTTGACACCATGGAGGTGGTACTGGACGAGAACGTCTCTTCCCTGGAGGACACCCGCACTCTGGGGATTCAGGTGGGCGACATCGTCTGCTTCGAGCCCCGAACCCGGATCACCGCCTCCGGCTATATCAAAAGCCGGTTCCTGGACGACAAGCTCTCTGTGGGCATCCTGCTGGGGCTGGCCAAGTACATAAAGGACACCGGACGCACCCCCAAGCGCAAGGTATTCGCCCACATCACCGTTTACGAAGAGGTGGGCCACGGGGGCGCGGCTTCGGTGCCCGAAGGGGTCACGGAGGCCATCAGTGTGGACATGGGCTGCGTGGGAGAGGGGCTCCAATGCACAGAGCGGCAGGTCTCCATCTGCGCCAAGGACTCCGGCGGTCCCTACAGCTACGACGTGGTGGGCAAGCTCATCGACGCGGCAAAGAAAGAGGGGGCTGACTACGCAGTGGACGTTTACCCCCACTATGGCTCCGACGTAGAGGCAACCCTGAACGCCGGACAGGACCTGCGCCACGGCCTCATCGGGCCGGGGGTCTACGCCAGCCACGGGTATGAGCGCAGCCATCTGGACGGGGTGTGGAACACTCTTAAGGTGCTGAAGGGGTACCTGGACCTATAAAGAAAAACCGCCTGCGGACGGGAAAGCTCCCGGCCGCAGGCTGGCGTTGTCTCACATTATCGGTTCCCGTCAGTTTCTCCGAAGCTGTTGCGGAAGTGTTCCCCGATGAGCATCAGCTCGCCGGGGCTGGAAATCTCCGCCCGGGACCGGTTAATAAAAGCTTTGACCTTGGGAGGCAGGGAGTTAAAGTATGCCTCCATCTGGGGATTTTCATATTTCATTTGGATCACCCGGCCCTAGTGTGTCCGGGTCTCCCCCACCCTATTCTTAATCATTTTTACAGGAGGAATTTCCATGAAAAGACGCTTCTCTGCTTTCCTGCTCGCCCTGGTGTCCCTGTTCCTGGTGCTGAACCTGGCCGGGTGCGGCGGCGACAGCCAGCTTACTGCAACCGTCATCACCACCAACTCCGGCAGCAGCGAGGCCGCCATCCCGGAGGACGGCGCCTACACCTCCAAGGAGGATGTGGCCCTCTACCTGCACACCTACGGCCACTTGCCGGATAACTTCATCACCAAGAAGGAAGCCCAGGCCCTGGGCTGGGAAGGCGGCTCCCTGGAGCCCTACGCCCCGGGGATGTGCATCGGCGGCAGCTCCTTCGGCAATTTTGAGGGGCTGCTCCCCGAGGCCGACGGCCGAAGCTACCAGGAGTGCGACATCGACACCCTGGGAGCCGACAGCCGGGGCGCCAAACGGTTAGTTTACTCCAACGACGGGCTGATCTATTACACCGACGACCACTACGAGTCCTTTACAATGCTTTATGGGGAGGAATGAGGATGAAAACAGTAACCCTGGACGGGGCGGTTCTCTCCTCCAAAGAAGTGCTCCACCAGACTCTGGCCCAGGCGCTGGCCTTTCCCGGCTGGTATGGGGGCAACCTGGACGCCCTCTTTGACTGCCTGACCGATCTTAGCGAGGAGACAACCATTACCCTGCTGAACTGGGACGGGCTGGGGGACTATGGCCAGCGGGTGAAAAAGGTTCTGCTGGCGGCGGCCCGGGAGAATGCGCGGATTATTTTGCAGGTTATTTAACGCAGGCGGCGGTTACTCCAGATGGGTGTGGATATACTCCTCCCGGATTTCCACCGGCACCAGGCTGCCGCCGGTGGCCCAGAGGATGTGAGAGGCCTTTGCCATGTGCTCCGTCAGGCCGTTGTCCCGCAGGTAGTCGACGGTCTCCGGGGCCTGGGTGAGCTTCACAACCCCTTCCATGGCGGCGCAAGCGCTGGGTTCGATGAAAATCTTCTCGGTCTCCAGCAGATCCCGCATATAGTCATAGAGCTTGGCGTCCTGAATGGTAAAGGCCCCGCTGAGCAGGGGCATCATCACCCGGCCCACAAACCCGGAAGCCCGGCCCACAGCCAGGCCGTCCGCGTGGGTAAGGCCGGTGAGGCCAATATCCTGGACGGAGATCTGGTTCTGCAGCCCTGTGGCCATCCCCAAGAGCATACAGGGGGCCTGGGTGGGCTCCACGAAAAAGACGTGGACACAGTCCCCAAACAGCTGCTTCAGGCCGAAGGTAACGCCGCCGGGGGCTCCTCCTACCCCGCAGGGGATATAGACAAAGAGGGGGTGCTGGGCATCCACCGGGATATTCTTCTCCTTCAGCTGGCCCACCAGCCGCTTGGCAGCCACAGCGTAGCCCAGGAAAAGAGCAGTGGAGTTCTCGTCGTCCACAAAGTAGCTCATGGGGTTGGCGTCGGAACTGGCCCTCCCCTGCTTGACCGCCTCGCTGTAGTCAGACTCATACTCCATTACAGTCACCCCGTGGCTGCGGAGCAGGTCCTTCTTCCACTGCTTGGCGTCGGCGGACATGTGGACGATTACCTGGTAGCCTACGGCGGCGCTCATGATGCCGATGCTCAGGCCCAGATTGCCGGTGGAGCCCACCTGGATGGTGTACCGCCGGAACACCTCACGGGCCTGGGGGGTAGCCAGCTTGGTATAGTCATCCTCCCTGCCGGTGAGAATGCCGTTTTCCAGGGCCAGGTCCTCGGTGTGCTTTAAAACTTCATAAATTCCGCCCCGGGCCTTGACGGAGCCGGCAATGGCCAGGTGGCTGTCCTGCTTCAGCAGGAGCCGGCCGGTAATTTCGCTGCCGCAGCGCTGGTTCAGCCGGTCCCGCAGGCGGGGCACCTCCGTCAGGGCGGACTCGATGAGGCCCCCGGCGGCCTTCGTCTCCGGGAAGCACTGCATGATAAAGGGGGCGAACCGGGCCAGACGGGCCTCCGCGTCGTCCACGTCCGCCATGGTCAGAGGCAGACTGCCTTTCGCCTGGGCAAAGGGCACCCGCTCCGGGTTGACCCACACCGCTTCCTCCGCTGCCGCCAAGGTGCTTACCAAGGGGCAGGCGGTCTTTAACGCGTTCAGTTCCTGTTCCGTCATGGGCAAAACCTCATTTCCTAGCATTTGTTCCTATTATAATGCGTACTGAACAAAGCCGCAAGCCTTGAGAGCCCTGGCTTTCAAGGCTCATTGGCTTTGTTCAGGTGCAAGGTTTTTGGACTAAATTGTCCAAAAACCTTGCACCTTCCACTGGAGCGCCGCGGCGCTCCAGTGGAAATACGTATTGTAACAATGGCTGGATTCCATAAAAACGGCTCAAAGGAGCCGCTTTTATGGAATTGCGCGGCCGCCGCCGCGCGAATAAACCGCAAAGCGGTTTATTCAGTAGACATTATCATAGCACTTCCCCAAAACTCTGTCACTTATTTTCCAAAATTTGCGCACATATTCCCTCCCGCCTGGCATATACTGGGTTGTATATCCCTTTGTTGGGAAAGGAGGGTTTTATCTATGGCAGACAGCAGCGCTCACCGGCAGCAGCCGCCCGTCCCTGTGCCTGTCCCTCAGGACCTGGACGATCTGATTTTTCGCTGGGAATCCGATGTTCCGACCGTCAGCGACCGGTAACGGGAACAATCGTCGGTTTTCCCGGCGTTTTTCCCTTTACAGGGCGGAATTTTTCCGATATAATAATTAATTGTATGACTACCCATTAAGACTAAAGAATGTGAGTGATCGGAAGATGCTTCAATTTGACGAATATAAGGTAAAGCTCAACAACCTCCTCCCCCAGCTGGACGACCTGGAGAAGGCCCTGAACCTGGAAAGCGCCGCCCGGGAGGTGGACTTTCTGGAGGCTCAGAGCGCCGCGGACGGCTTCTGGGACAACCCGGAAAACTCCCAGAAGGTCCTGCAGAAGCTCAAGCAGCTGAAGAACAAGCTGGAGTCCCAGGCCAAGCGCCGCTCCTCCTGGGAGGACATGATGGTCATGTGCGAGATGGGCAACGAGGAAGAGGACGAGTCCCTCCTGCCCGAGCTGGAGGAGGAGTACGCCGCCCTCATCTCCAGCATGGAGTCCGCCCGGCTCCAGACCCTCCTCACCGGCGAGTACGATGCCTCCAACGCCATTCTGGCCTTCCACGCCGGGGCCGGCGGCACCGAGGCCCAGGACTGGGCCCAGATGCTCTACCGGATGTACACCCGCTGGGCCGAGCGCCACGGTTTTACCTATAAGATTATGGACTACCAGGAGGGGGACGAGGCTGGCCTCAAGTCCGCCACCATTATGATCGAGGGGGAAAACGCTTACGGCTACCTCCGGGGCGAGCACGGGGTGCACCGGCTGGTCCGGGTCTCCCCCTTTGACGCCAACGCCCGCCGCCAGACCTCCTTTGCCTCTGTAGAGGTCATGCCCGACCTGCCCGAGGACGCGGACATTGAGATCCGTCCCGAGGACATTGAAATGCAGGTCTACCGGGCCAGCGGCGCCGGCGGCCAGCACGTCAACAAGACCTCCT
>JAEDJB010000124.1 GCA_016296565.1 Oscillospiraceae bacterium | reverse complement strand
CTGGAAGGGGTGGAGCTGAGCCAGCTGGACGAAGCCGGACAGCCCATCCCCGGCAGCCAGCGGGTGGTGGCCTGCGACACTCTTCTCCTGTCCGTGGGACTCATCCCTGAAAACGAGGTAGCCGCCCAGGCCGGGGTAACCCTTGACCCCAAAACCAACGGGGCGGTCACCGACGAGTATCTCCAGACCTCGATCCCCGGCATCTTCGCCTGCGGCAACAGCCGAAAGGTACTGGATCTGGCCGACTTCGTCACCGTCCAGGGGTTGACTGCCGGACGGAACGCCGCTGCCTTCCTCCTGGACCGTTCCTTGGAGCCCATGCCCCCGGAGACCTCCAACGCCATGGCCAAGGGCCTGCCCCAGCCTGGAACCATCACCTGCATCCTCTGCCCCAAGGGCTGCCGCATCCAATTGGCATCCGACGGCAGGGTCACGGGCAACGGATGCCCCAAGGGGGCGGCGTATGCCCGGCAGGAGTCCGTGGCACCTAAGCGTGTTCTAACCACCACGCTGAAAGGGCGGGATGGGAGGTTAGTACCTGTGAAGACTGCCGCTGGGGTACCGAAAGAACGGCTATTGGCGTGTATGAAGATCTTGCGTCATCTCCAAGTGCCGGAAGGGGCCCTGGTGCCCGGGGATGTAGCAGCGGTAGATCCCTTTGGGTTGGGGGTGAATTTGGTAGTGAGCGGGGAGGTATGAAACAGGCCCAAAAGACCGCTGGTCTTTTGGGCCTGCCCGATGAATGAAGTTCAATTTCTGAGTGTTTTGCGCCGCACCCCTTCAAAAACGGGGCGCGGCCCTTTCTTTGCCCCTTTCACATCCCTTCCCCAAAGCCTCGATACAGGAAGGTGACGATCTGTGCCCGAGTGCAGGGCTTCTCTGGAGAAAAAGTGTCGGTGCCGGTGCCGTTGGTAATGCCCTCCGCCACTGCCCAGCCAACCGCTGTGGCATAGGATGCGCCGGTGCTCACATCGGCAAAACCGGCGGCCGCAACAGCAGGACTGCCAGCCTGTTTCCACATAAACTCCACCGCCATGGCACGGGTACAGGGCGCGTCGGGAGAAAAGCTGTCGCCCTCTACGATGCCTTGTTCTGCCGCCCACGCGGCGGCTTTCGCATAGTAGCTTCCCGTGCTCACATCGGAAAAGGGGTTGTTAGCCGTGGGCTCCGGGGACCCGACGGTGCGCCACAGAAAGGCAATACTCTGGGCTCGGGTGCAGGGGCTCTCCGGGC
This sequence comes from Oscillospiraceae bacterium, assembly GCA_016296565.1. Classification (GTDB taxonomy): domain Bacteria; phylum Bacillota; class Clostridia; order Oscillospirales; family Oscillospiraceae; genus Evtepia. The sequence goes on along the minus strand of JAEDJB010000124.1, from coordinate 4,001 downwards.
TGAAGGTCTCATTACTGGTGCCGTTGGTGATTCCCTGCTCTCTGGCCCACCGCACAGGATCAGCACAGTAGTCTCGGGCATCCACGTCGGTGAATCCGATCCAAGGTAGGCCGATGTCCACGACCCAGAGGTCAGTATCCTCTGCGGAATCGTCATACGTGGCGGTGACTTTATCTCCCACCTGAACCCCTTCCTCCTCAATGTCTTGCCGAAGGTCTTCCGTAAAGGGGAAGCGGAGCTCTGTTCCCGCCGGAAACCGGATTTCTTCCTTTTCGTCTTTTGCGTCCTGAGTCAGGGTTACCGTAACATACCCATCTTCCATGCTGGTGAGAATGCCAGTAAAGAAATGTTCCCCCCCTGTGTACTGAAGGGGGGCGTGCTCCTGGGCAGCGGCTCCCCTTTGGCAGCCCACCAAGGCCAGGACAGTGGTCAGGGTAATGGTTGCCATCCAAAAAAACGAGGTTCGCTTCATATGCGCTTCCTCCAATCATTGTCATAATTTATTGTAATATTGTATGTATAAAGATATCACACAAATAGGAAAATTGCAATATATTTTAGCTATTTTTTCCGCTTTTTTTGTGAATTCTATTGATTTATTTCGTCGATTATGCTATTGTAAGTTTTGAACGAGGTGCCAATGGAGTTTATCTCAAAAGTTCGTATTCGCATCGCACATCAGAAAGGAGATCTTAAATGAGAAAGAGATTGATAGCGTGTTGCTTGTCTGTTGCCTTCGTTATTAGCCTACTATCTTTCACCGCTGGCGCAGTGAATACCTCTTCCGTAGAGTCATCTTCGCCTATTCCTGAAAATGTTGCCGAAATCATCGCATCGTATTTTATCGATGACTTTCGTGCCACACCGGATTCAAAATGGACAGCAGACACAACCATCTTAGACACCGTAACCATGTATGACGTAGATGGAACTGTTTCCGCCTACAGCTTCGAATTGGACACCAACGGAACAGAAGCAGGGTATGTTGTTGTTTCTGCATATCCAGATGTCGAACACGTGATTTTGGAGTTTTCTGACAGCGCCGAACCCATATATGATACATTTGATGCCGGCACAAACGACGTTATTGTGTACACCGGAGGCTTGAACTACTATAAGGAAACGGAAAGCGGTAGTTTACTTACAGTAGAGGGTACAACCATCTCTAAAAGCTCTGCCCTAACCCCTTTAGCTGACAGCAGAAGCGCATCTTTCTTACCTGTGCAGACCCGCACGATTTCGGATCCGTTTGCATGGGCAGAAACGTACTATGATGGAACCTTTTCTGCTGTAGAGTGGAAAAATGCCTTTGAGAATTCTTGCGAATTTTTAACCACCTCTCAGTTCAGTGTTGTCAATTCAGTGTCCTATTCAAATCACTGTGGACCGACAGCAATTACCAACCTCATCGTTCTTGTTGGAAACTATCGTAACTATGCACTTGTCAAGAACACTAATGTCAACACCATTTTCTCCAACGTTGCACAGTATGGTATTTCCCATGGTTACTACTCCAAAGCAAACGGTACACCAACGGCCACTTCGGACGAATACATCAAAGAAGCTTTTGCCTCTTACAATATAAGCGTCTCTGTTTCCACAGTCCCAGTCAACTATACCAACGTAAAAAACGCAATTAATGGGTATAACCCTCTCCACGTAAAGGTTCTATCTAACTCAATTTATGGCAATCACAGTGTGGTTGGTTATGCTTATACCGTTCTGGAAAACCAATATGACGATCGAATCAGCTTTGTTAAGATTGCTGACGGTTGGAATACTTCTGGCCGATATTTGCCTATCTATACCTTGAGTAGCGACTACATGGACGTTGTTTCTGTTGGTACTTTGGGATAACTTACTCCGTGGAATTGCTTCTATCCCCAAGCCCAGTTCTGTAATCATCCTCTTCTCCCAAAGACACGCAGGGAATAAACATACGCAAAATGGGGCCCGGAATTTTCAACCGTTCCGGGTCCCATTCTTGTTTTTCGGGTTTCACACTATTTTCAAACGAAATTGTCTCGCATCTGAGTCCTAAGGGTACCGTCTAATAAATATCCCCCGGCAAAGCCCTCTGTTCTTCGCGGACGCGTAAACGCGTAAGTACGGGCTGTCAGCTGCGTAAAGACTATTACTTGCAGACCTGTAAACGGGCTGCTTCCGCTGATTGTCAACTGTTCGCCCACCTCATCTTCTTTCAGTTGATTCTTTATGTACTCCGCAATTCGGCTTGTGTTTTTGCCCGTTGTATTCACATAGTAGCCTCTGCACCAAAACTCTCAGCTAGGGAGCTTTTTTATTTTTCTCAGCGCCGTAGGCCTTTTGGAACTACTGGCCCAGCCAGTGGTTTTCGGGGCACAAAAAGCGAGAGAAGCCTGGCTTCTCTCGCTTTTTTTGTCAGTCTCGAATATTTGTCATCTTATTCTTGATGAGATACAGGCTTTTCCCGTCGGAGGTAAGGCGGGCGTTGTCCAGGGCCTCGGGGGCCTCCAGCAGCACCTCCCGGAGCTTGTTCATGGCGATCACCAGGACCCCCTGGTCCGTGGTTTCAATCCCCTGCTCGTCAATGTGCTTGAAGAAGGCGTAATAGTCCCGGGTGGCAAAGAAGTTGCGGCCCTCCAGGGTGATGGGGCGGTACCGGCCGGACAAAAGCTGGCTGGCCTCCATCCGCTGGGCGGGGACCAGGTCCCCCTGGGCTGGTCGGAGAAACAGGGCGTACCGCCCTAAGCCGGTGGGGTCTGCAAAGTGGTAGTCTGCCGGTTCCCGGCGAATTTTGCCCTCCGGGGTGGTCTCAAGAAACATGGGGGTTCCTCCTTGGGTCAGTCGCTGTAGGCCCGGTCAATGCGGATGTGGAAGGCGCGGCCCGGGTACTTCTCCTCCAGGTCGCCCTGGATTTGCTCCACCAGCTTCCGGCTGTCGGGACATTCAAAGTCGATGACGGCGTCAAAGGACAGGTCTCCGGTGGCCTTGTCCTCATAAAAGGCGTGGATGGAAAGCACATAGGGATAGTCCTTCATCTTCCCCCGGATCTCCGTCTCCAGGTCCTGAAGATAGCCCGGGTGGGTGTTCACCGCGTAAAAGCCGATGTACAGGGAGATGTGGAACTGGTCCAGGATCAGCTGCTGGGCCTGCTTACTGATGGCGTGCAGCTCTGCCGCGGTGCGCCAATCGTACACCGCCACGTTCACCGAGCCCATGCTCTTGGTGGGGCCGTAGTTGTGAAGCACCAGGTCATAGGCTCCCAGGATGCCCTCCACGGAGCAGAGGGTCATCTTGATCTCCTTGGCCAGGTCGCTGTCCGCCCGGCGGCCCACAATGGAGCTGAGGGTGTCCAGCAGCATCTCCAGACCGGCCTTGATAATCACCAGGGAGATGATTGCGCCGATCCAGCCGTCCAGCACATATCCGGTGGTCATGGCCACCACCGCGCCGGCCAGGGTCCCGGCGGAGATCACTGCGTCGAAGGTGGCGTCAGACCCGGAGGCCACCAGGGCATCCGACCCGGCAGAGCGGCCCACCTTTTTGGTGTAAGCCCCCAGCAGGAGTTTGGTGACGATGGCCACCGCCACGATGACAATGGTCACCAGGGAGTAGTTGGTCTCGTCGGGAGTGATGATCTTCTGCACCGAGGTGACGGCGAAGCTGCCCCCGGCAAAGAGGACAATGCCGGAGATGATGATGGCGGTGAGGTACTCCACCCGGCCGTAGCCGAAAGGGTGCTTCTTGTCCGGCGGACGGCCCGCCAGCTTGGTGCCCACGATGGTAATCACCGAGGACAGGGCGTCGCTCAAGTTGTTCATAGCGTCCAGGACAATGGAGATGGAGTTGGCCAGAAGGCCCACCCCCATCTTAAAGGCTACCAGGCAGAGGTTGGTGACAATCCCCACCACGCTGGCCTTTACGATGGTCCGGTCCCGACGCTGGGTCTCTTCCTCTTTGGTCAGGTCCGGCATTTACAGCTCACTGTCCTTCAGCTTTTCGTCCACCACCTTCTTCAG
>JAEDJB010000123.1 GCA_016296565.1 Oscillospiraceae bacterium | reverse complement strand
CTTAGGAGGCGGTCGCTCTATACAACTGAGCTACGGAGGCAGATCCATTCGATACCCATTTTATCTTCTCCCTGCCCGTTTGTCAACTCCCGCCCGCCAGGGCAAAGTTGTGGTTGACTTCCCAGATAAAATGTAGTACGATATCACCACATCCAATATCAAATATTATAAAATATCGCTTTCAAATCGAGGAGAGATAATATATGACATGGAACCTGGTTTGTGACAGCAGCAGTGACCTGACCTCCGCCCAGCTGGTGCCGGGGAAGCTGACCCTGACGGTGGTTCCCCTGACCCTGCTGGTGGGGGACAGGGAGTTCCGGGACGACGCCCGCCTGGACGTGGACGAGCTGCTCCACCACATGTCCGCCGCTTCCGGCCCCTCCAGCACCGCCTGCCCCTCTCCCGCCGCCTTTGCCGAGGCCTTTGAGGCGGCGGACTGCTCCCTGTGCTTCACCATCTCCGGCAACCTCTCGGGGACCTACGCCGCCGCCGTCACCGCCCGGGACATGGTGCTGGAGCAGCACCCGGAGAAGAAGATCTTCGTGCTGGACTCCAGGAGCACCGCCGGCGCCCTGGTCCTGCTCATCCGCAAGGCCCGTGCCCTGCTGGAGGAAGGGCTGGAGGACTTCGAGGCCCTCTGCCGCCGGTTACAGGAATACCAGGCCTCCCTGCGCACGGTGTTCACCCTGGAAAACTTCGACAACCTGGTGAAAAACGGCCGCATGAAGCCCCTGCTGGGTTCCCTTCTCCACACCCTGGGGGTTCACGTGGTGGCCGAAGGCACCCGGGAGGGCACCATCAAGGTGGTGGGCAAGGCCAGGGGGGAAAAGAGCACCCTCCGCGCCCTGCTGTCCTACTTGCAGACCAACAAGGACTGCCAGCAGGCTGAAGTGGTCATCTCCCACTGCAACAACCTGGACGGAGCCCAGAAGCTGAAGGAGATGATCCAGAAGGCCCTGCCGGTGAAGTCGGTCTCCACCCTGGCCTGCCGGGGGCTGACCTCCTTCTACGCCATGGAAAAGGGCCTCATTGTGGTCTTTTAACTGCGCCAAAAAAGCGCCTGCCGGGGCAGGCGCTTTTGCGTTATAAAATCGCCATGAGAATGGGCACCGTAATGACGCACAGCAGGGTGGTCATCAGAATGGATGCGGTGCACACCTTGCTCTCCAGGCCCTTTTCGTTAATGAGCATCAGGGGCATGCTCCCCACGGGCATGCCGAACATGACCATGCACACGGACACCAGGGCCGGGTCCACCGGCAGCAGCCGCACCAGGGGGAGCATCAGGCAGGGCAGCACCAGGAGCTTCACCAGGGTAAACAGGTACAGCCGCCGGTCCCCGAAGATTTCCTTCAGGTCGGCGCTGGCCAGGGTAAAGCCCACGGAGGCCAGAGCCAGGGGAGAAGCCGCGCCCCCCACGCAGTCCACGGCGGTGAGAAGGAACCCGGGCAGGTGGAGATCCAGCAGCAGAATGGCCAGAGCGGCCAGGCAGCACAGGTTCCCGGGGTTCACCAGAGATCGGAGGGAGGCCAGGGAGAACTTTCCCTCCACCAGGGCCACCCCGTAGGTATAGAACACCAGGTTGTACACCAGGATAAACTCGGAGACGTACACCACATACTCCGCCCCCAGCACGCTGGACACCACCGGGATGCCGATAAAGCCCAGGTTGGAGAACACAAACATCAGCTGGAAGGTCTTGCGCTGGAGGGGGTCCCGCTCGAAGGCCGGGGAGAGGAGGGTGCCCACCAGGATAAACACCAGAAACATCCCCACAGCGATGAGGAGCACCAGCCCCAGCCGCTCCAGGGGCACCTGCCCCACGGACCCCGCCGCGCTGGAGAGCACCAGCATGGGGTTTAAAATATTCACGATAAGCTGGCTGAGATGGGCGTTGGTGTGCCCATCCAGGAACTTGGCCTTGGCGGCCACAAAGCCCACGCCGATCATCACCAGCAGGGCCAGCATCTGCACAAAAACCGTCAGAATGGTCATGAATCTCTCTCTTTTCTTGGATTAAAACCGCTGCTCCAGCAGAAACCGGGCCGCGCTTGCAATGGCCTCCGAGGCCTTCTTGGTGGGGAACATCTGAAACACATGCCACATGTCCTGCCCCACCTCAAACCGGCAGGGCACCCCCTGCTGCTTCAGCTTCTGGTACAGGGCCTCGCTGTCGGAGTAGAGGATCTCGTGGTCCCCCACCTGGATGAGCACCGGCGGAAACCCGGAAAAATCCCCGAAGAGTGGGGAGAGCAGCGGCGAGTGCAGGGAGGCGTCCCCGGCGTAGGCGTCCCGCACGGCGGTGATATACTCCGCCGTCAGCATGGGGTCCAGGTCGGCCCGCTCCCGGTAGGAGCTGCCCTGCATGGTCATGTCAGTCCAGGGGGACATGAGCAGAATGGCCCCGGGGAGACGGCGGCCCTTGGCCCGCAGCCGGTGGCAGAGAGCCAGGGCCAGGTTGCCCCCGGCGGAGTCCCCCGCCAGCACCACCTGGTCCGCCCCGTAGCCCAAAAGCATCAGGTAGTCCCAGGCCCGGATGGCGTCGTCCAGAGCGGCGGGATAGTGGTGCTCCGGGGCCAGACGGTAGTCAAAGCACAGCGCGTCGTACCCGGTGGCCCGGGTCAGCTTGGAGGCCAGCACCTTGGAGTAGCCCAGGTTGCCGCTGGTGTAGCCGCCCCCGTGGCAGTATAAAATGGCGTGCCGGTCCCCGTGGGGGGCCTTCAGCCGCATCCAGGCGGCGTTCATGCCGCCGATGGTAAACTCTTCCCAAAGGGTGCCCACATGGGACCCGGCCAGACGGCCCAGCAGCTCCTGGCTGCGGCGCTGGTGCTCCAGCTCCTCGTGGGTGATAGCGCCGGGCTGCGAGACGCTGTGCAGGGCCTTCAGCGCCCGCATCATCGGGGCCAGCCGGTGGTTTTCGGCGGCCAGCCGGAGGTCGTCCCGGCTCTTTCGGTATTGTATTCCCATGGTTCCTCCCAGCATCCGCGTACGCGGGTGATAATTTTTTGATTATAGCATAGACCAATAAAAAAGGAAAGTCCCTCTTCCTCCCCTTCCCTTGCGCATAGATGCCCCCCATGATACAATAATCATAAGTAAGAAGAAATCAGCCCCCCTGACGATGGAGGATCGCACCATGAAGCGGGAACGCCCCCGGTGGTATAAGCTGGACAGCGCCGGCATTTTGTACTCCGCGCTGCAGACAGAAGAATACTCGGCCACCTACCGCTTCGCCGCTGTGATGGCGGAGCCGGTGGACCCAGACGCTCTCCAGCGGGCGGTGGACCGGACCATGCCCCGCTTCCCCGGCTTTGCCATGCGCATCCGCCACGGGGTGTTCTGGCACTACCTGGAGCCCAACCACGCCCCGGGCCCCTTCGTCAGGCCGGACGTCTCCGACCCCTGCCAGCCCTTCCGGTTCCGGGAGGACGGGTGCTGGCTGATCCGGTTTTACTACTATGAACATCGCATCTCCATCGAGGTATTCCACGCCCTGTCTGACGGGGCCGGGGCCCTGACCTTTTTCCGGGCGCTGCTGGCCGAGTACCTCCGTCAAATGGGCCATGAAATTCCCGTGGGGAACGGGGTGCTGGACCTGGACGAACCGCCCCGGCCGGAGGAGCAGGAGGATGCCTACTCCCGCTACGCCGGTCCCCACACCGACCGCCTGCGCCGGAGGCCCAAAACCTTTTCCAACACCGGCACCCCGGAGCCCTTTTACACCTTCCACGTCACCATGGGCTTTGTCCCTCTGGACCAGCTGAAGGAGCAGGCCGGGCGGTACAGGGTTTCGGTCACGGAGTACCTGGCGGCGGTGCTGCTCCAGGTGCTGCTGGACCAGCAGGAGAAGAAGAACCCCCACCGGAAACGGCAGGTGGCTCTGGCGGTGCCCATCAACCTGCGCACCCTCTTCCCCACCCAGACCCTTCACAACTTCATCATGACGGTGCGCCCCTTCATCGACCCGGCCCTGGGGGACTATACGTTCGAGGAAATTATCACCCAGGTCCACCACTTTATGCGCCTGCATGTAAACCGGCAGGAGCTTCAGTCCGCTTTCACCCGCAACGTCCGCTTCACCCGGAACCGGCTGCTTCGGCTGGTGCCCATCTTTCTGAAAACCCCGGTCATGTCCCTGAACTACCGCCGGCAGGGGGTGGACCCCTTCTCCTGCACCTTCACCAACCCCGGCGCTTTTGAAGTCCCGGACGCCATGCGGCCTCACATCCAGCGGATGGAGGTGGTGCTGGGTCAGGCCACGGTCCCCCGCTGCCACTGCGCGGCCATCAGTTACGGCAACACCATGGAGATCACCTTCGCCGGCACCCAGGTAGAGACCGACACCGAGCGGGACTTTTTCCGTTTCCTGGTCCGGGAGGGCATCCCGGTCCGCATTGAGAGCAACCGCTGATCCTGATTTTCGTATGAAAGGAGGTCTGCCCCGTGCCCTACTGTGTTTCCTGCGGCGTGGAGTTAAACCCCAACGCCAAGGTGTGTCCCCTGTGCCAGACCCCGGTGTGGCACCCGTCCCCGCCGCAGCCTGCGGCCCCCTACTTTCCCACCCAGCCCGCCGTGGTGAAGCCGGCCTCCAAAAGAAGCCTGGCCCTGATCCTCACCTCCATGCTGGTGAGCGTGTCCTTCTGCTGCGGCCTGCTGAACCTGCTGCTGCCCACCAGGCATCCCTGGGGGCTGTATGTGATCGGCGGGGCCATGATGCTGTGGATCTGGTTCGTGTTGCCCCTGCTGGCCCGGAGGATGCCCATGTTCCTCCGGCTGACCCTGGACGTGGCGGCGGTGGGTGTGTACGTCTACCTGATTGCCCTGGGGGTTCACGGGCAGGATTGGTTTTATCACCTGGCCCTGCCCATCCTGGCGGTGGCCTGCGTGGTGGTGTTCTGCCTGAGCTTTCTCCTGCGGGGCGGGCGGCGGTCCATCCTGACCTCCGCCATGCTGTGTATCATAGCGGCGGCCCTGTTCTGCCTGGGGGTGGAGGTCTGCGTGGACTGGTACCTCTGCGGGGTGTGGGCCCCCCAGTGGTCCCTCATCACCCTGGTGATCTGCACCGGTCTGCTGATCCCCCTGCTGGTCATCCGCTGCGTGCCCCTTCTCCGGGAAGAGGTCCGGCGGCGGTTCAGCCTGTAAAGCCAGGCGCTGCTCCACCCTCAAGGTTTCTGCGTTAAGGAACGCCGCACCGCCATCTCAGTCAGCTTCGCTGACAGCTCCCCCAAAGGGGGAGCCAAGGGGTTTGAGGA
>JAEDJB010000122.1 GCA_016296565.1 Oscillospiraceae bacterium | reverse complement strand
TACCAACTGAGCTACACCAGCTTATAAAACTGACCCGCAACAGCAAACCAGCCAAATTATTTTACCATGAAACGGCGAGTCCGTCAACTGGATTTTGCTATACATCGGGTATATCGGGGAGAAAGCATCTTGTTTCAATGCTTTCTCCCCGAAAACCTTTGGATTTCCCCGAAAATTCTACAAAGAGTTATTCACATTTTCCACCGACTTTTCCACACACTGTCCCCAGGATGTGTACAACTGTGCGTTCAATAGGGCAGAGAAATGTCCCGGTTGGCGTAGGCGTTCAGGTCGGTGCCCGCCCGGGTGCCCGCCAGGTACTCGTAGTATCCCTGGCTGCCGATCATGGCCCCGTTGTCCCCGCACAGCTTCAGAGGGGGCAGGTAGAGGGTGCAGCCGGCCTTCTGGCAGGCGGCCTCCAGGTCCCGGCGGATGCGGGAGTTGGCGGCCACGCCCCCCACCACCGCCACCTTGCCGTAGCCCAGGGTCCGGGCAGCGGTCATGGTCCGGGGCACCAGCTCGTCGCTGACGGCGGCGGAGAAGGAGGCGGCCAGGTCCGCCAGGGGCAGCTCCTCCCCCTTCTGCTGGGCGTTGTGGATCAGGTTCAGCATGGCGGTTTTCAGCCCCGAGAAGGACATGTCCAGGGGGGCGTCCTGAATGTGGACCTTGGGGAGGACAAAGGCCCTGTCGTCTCCCCCCTGGGCGGCCCGGTCCAGGGGGCCGCCGCCGGGGTAGCCCAGGCCCATGACCCGGGCGATCTTGTCAAAGCACTCCCCTGCCGCGTCGTCCCGGGTGGCCCCCAGAATCTCCATCTCCGTGTACCCCTTCACGTCCACGATCAGGGAGGTACCCCCGGAGACGCACAGGCAGACAAAGGGGGGCTCCAGGTCCGGGTGGGCGATGTAGTTGGCGGCGATATGGCCCCGGACGTGGTGGACGGGGATCAAAGGCACCCCCAGGGCGTAGGCCACGGACTTAGCGAAGTTCACCCCCACCAGCACCGCGCCGATCAGGCCGGGGGCGTAGGTCACCGCCACGGCGTCAATGTCCTTCCGGGTGAGGTTTGCCTGGGACAGGGCCTCGTCAGCCAGACCGGCGATCACTTCAATGTGCTTCCGGGAGGCGATCTCCGGCACCACGCCGCCGTAAATTTTATGCATCTCCACCGAGGAGGCGATGCAGTCGGCCAGCACCTCCCGTCCGTCCCGGACCAGGGCCACCGCCGTCTCGTCACAGGAGGACTCTACCGCGAGAATAATCATTGCGCATTCATCCTTTCTTCTTCCAGCCCGGGAAGGTTCTTCTGCTCCGCCCAGGACTCCGGCGGCTGGAGGGGACAGGCCGGGTCCCGGGGGATCTGGACATACCGGTCATAGGCCCAGGTGGAAAACTGCTTCCGGTACAGGGCCTTGTGGGCCTCCATGACCCCCGCCTCGGTCCCTTTGCCGTTGGGGGAGCACAGGCACACGGCGTAGTGCACCCCGAAGAGGATGCAGTCGTAGTCCAGAAACGTAAAGCCGCTGCGGCGGTAAAACTCCATCCGCCGACGACGCAGAGCGTCCTGCGCTCCCCCGTCGGGGGCTTCGGACTCAACAATAATCCCGTCCCAGTCCCGGAAGGTCTCCCGGAGCAGGCCCAGGATTTTTCCCCCCAGGCCGCTGTTCCGGCGGCTGGCGGTGACCCCCAGGTAGTCGATGAGCACATAGCGGCTGCCGGGGCTCTCCCACAGGATGGCGTAGCCCACCAGGGTTTCCCCCTCCCAGGCGCCCATGGGGTGGTAGACCCCCGCCCTGACCAGGGTTTCCATGGCGGCGTAGGGCTTTAATTCCTCCGGGGGAAAGGCCTCATGCAGCTCGGTTTCATGGAGCCGCCGCAGCTCCGTTAAATCCAGTTCCCGCAGCTTCATGGGCGAAACTCCCGGGTGAGGAGGAGGGCGTCCTCCTTGGGGTTTTCATAATAATCCTTCCGCCGGCCGGCCTCCTGGAAGCCGTGCTTTTCATAGAGGGCCACGGCGGCGGTGTTGGAGGGGCGCACCTCCAGGGTGAGAAAGGCCAGATTGGCCTGGCCGAACCGGCAGAACACGTCCAGCAGACGGTCGGCGATGCCCTGGCGGCGGCAGGTGGGGCGCACGGCCACGTTGTCGATGTAGCCCTCGTCCAGGATCACATGCAGGCCGGCGTAGCCCAGCACCTGGCCGTCCTCCCCTTCCGCCACGATGAAGGAGGCGGTGTCGTTGTACAGCTCCTCCTCCAGCATGGCCTCGTTCCAGGGGGCGGAGAAGCACATGCGCTCCAGCTCTGCCACCCCGGCTAGATGGGAACGGTCCATAGGGACCAGTTTATAGTTCATGGGAGATCTCCTTTCTCTGGGCTGCTCGAACGGACAGGCATCCGCACAACCCACGCTGTGTCGCCCTCTCAGTCACGGCTTCGCCGTGCCAGCTCCCCCAGAGGGGGAGCCAAGGGGGCTGTCACTCCTTGGCCTCGGCCCAGCTGCGGCCGGCGCCGGCGTCGGTGACCAGGGGGACGGAGAACTGGCCGGCGGCCTCCATCTCCTGGGTGAGCAGGGCTTTCACCTGCTCCTGCTCTTCCTGGGGGCACTCCACAATGAGTTCGTCGTGGACCTGGAGAATCAGCCTAGCCTGCAGGCCCTCGGCCTTCAGCCGCTTGTCCACCCGGATCATGGCCAGCTTCATCACGTCCGCGGCGGTCCCCTGGATGGGCATGTTCAGGGCCACCCGCTCCCCGAAGGAGCGCAGGTTGAAGTTGGAGGATTTCAGCTCCGGCAGCCAGCGGCGGCGGCCCATGAGGGTGGACACATAGCCGTCCTGTTTGGCCTGCTCCTTGATGTTGTACATATAGGCCCGCACCCCGGAGAAGGTCTCCAGGTACTTGTCCATGTACTCCCCGGCCTCCTTCCGGGTGACCCCGATGTCCTGGGCCAGGGAGAAGCCGGAGATGCCGTAGACAATGCCGAAGTTCACCGCCTTGGCCCGGCGGCGCAGCTCGTGGCTCACCTGGTCCACGGGCACCCCGAACACCTGGGAGGCGGTGCGGGCGTGAATATCCTCCCCGGAGAGGAAGCTGTCGATCATCCGCTGGTCCCCGGCCATGTGGGCCAGCAGGCGCAGCTCGATCTGGGAGTAGTCCGCGTCCACCAGCACCCAGCCGGGGGGCGCCACGAACATGGTGCGGATCTGGGCCCCCAGCTCCGTGCGCACGGGGATGTTCTGCAGGTTGGGCTCCGTGGAGGACAGGCGGCCGGTGGCGGTGACGGTATTCTGGAAGCAGGTGTGGATGCGCCCGTCGGGGCCGATCACCTTGGACAGGCCCTCCACATAGGTGGAGTTCAGCTTGGTCAGCTGGCGGTAGTCCAGAATCTTGTCAATGATGGGGTGGGCGGGCCGCAGCTTTTCCAGCACCTCGGCACTGGTGGAGTAGCCCGTCTTGGTCTTTTTCACCGGGGGCAGACCCATCTTTTCAAAGAGGATGTTCCCCAGCTGCTGGGTGGAGTTTAGGTTAAACTCCTCGCCGGCCAGTCGGAAGATCTCCGTCTGCAGCTGGGCGATGCCGGTCTTTAACACCTGGCCGAACTGCTCCAGGGCCTGGTCGTCCACCAGCATTCCTGCCTGCTCCATCTCCGCCAGCACCGGGCAGAGGGGCAGCTCGATTTCGTTGTACACCCGGTCCAGGCCCAGCTCCTCCAGCTTGGGGGGAAGCTCCCGGTACAGGGCCAGGATGAGACCAGCGTGGCTGGCCATAGCCCTCTGGGCCTGGGCGGTGCTCTCCGGGTCCTTCCAGGCCTTGGTTCCCAGGTAGTCCTTCGCCGGGGGAAATTCTCCGTCAAAATACTTGGCTCCTACCTTGTCCAGGTCGTAGCTGCCGTCGGTGGGCGAGAGCAGATAGGCGGCGATGGCCGCGTCAAAAATCAGCCCCTCCGCTCGGATGCCTCGCTTCAGGGCTTGGCTCATGACATCCTTGATGTTATAGCCCAGCTTTTGGATGCCGGGGGACAGCAGGCCCGCCAGGAAGGAATCGTAATCCGGCAGGTCCTGTTCAAACACCAGGGCAGCGTTTTCTCCCGTCTCCCCCCAGCAGACCGCCAGGCCGGACAGGTCGGGCAGGGCCAGCAGGGCAGCGGTCTGTCCCTGCCAAAGGTCCAGCAGTTCCTTGGCCCGGGCGGTGTCGGTAACTACCTCCGAAGCGCAGGTTCCCTCATAATGGGTGCTGCCGGTCTGAGGGCTTTCCGCCCCGTCCAGGCCCATCTGGGCGATGAGTTTCTGGAAGTCCAGCTGCTGGAAGATCTCCCGGAGCAGGACGGCGTTCACCGGCTTTTTCAGGGTCTCCTCGGGGGTAAAGTCCATAGGGGCATTGCAGCGGATGGTGCACAGGTCAAAGGACTGGAAGGCGCTCTCCCGGCCCTCGGTGAGCTTTTTCTTCACCCCGGGCTTGGCGTTCAGGGTGCCGTCGTCCAGGCGGGCGTAGATCGTTTCCAGGGTGCCGTTTTCGTGGAGGAGGGTCATGGCGGTTTTCTCCCCCACCCCGGGCACCCCGGGGATGTTGTCGGAGGAATCCCCCATGAGGGCCTTTAAATCCACCATCTGAGGGGGCTCGAAGCCGTAGACCTCCCGGAAGGCCCCGGGGTCCATCTCCTTGGTGGTGGTTTTGCCCATGCGGCTGGTGACCAGCTCCACATAGGTGCGGTCGGTGACCAGCTGGAGGGAGTCCTTGTCCCCGGTGGCTACCCGGCAGTCCCATCCGGCGGCCTCGCAGGCCCGGGAGATGGTGCCGATAAGGTCATCGGCCTCCCACCCGGCCAGCTCGTACCGGGGGATGTTCATGGCGTCCAGCACCTGCTTGAGCACCGGCAGCTGCACCGCCAGTTCCTCAGGCATCCCCTTCCGCTGGGCCTTGTAGCCCTCGTAGGCCAGGTGGCGGAAGGTGGGCTCCTTCCGGTCAAAGGTCACGCACAGGCCGTCGGGGTCCACCTCGTCCTCCATCCGCCGGAGGATGTTGAGAAAGCCAAAAATGGCATGGGTGGGAAAGCCCTCCTTGTTGGTGAGGGGGTGCATCCCGAAAAAGGCCCGGTTGACGATGGAGTTGCCGTCGATCACCAGCAGCTTCATTGCTTCACTTCCTTTTCCGCGCGGGGCGGTCATGTGATAATAGGATATTGTATCAAGATTCCGGGAGAAAATCAATGCAGGGTTTTCGCCGCCGGCTCTCTCGAAGGGTATCCAACCGTGCTAGGCGCGCCCAGCTGGTGGGCGCGCTTTTTCCATCGTTCGGGCAAAGGGCCGCAGGCCAGGCAAAAACA
>JAEDJB010000121.1 GCA_016296565.1 Oscillospiraceae bacterium | reverse complement strand
TTGCCCTCATTTCATGAGTTTTTGCAGGGTGGCCACCAGTTCGTCGATGGTCTCGTCCTTGCCCTCCCGGATGTCCTGGGCCACGCAGGTGCGGATGTGCTGGGACAGCAGCTCCTTGCTGAAGGCGTTGAGGGCGGCGTTGGCCGCGGCCACCTGGGTGAGGATATCCGTGCAGTAAGCGCTTTTCTCCACCATGCCCCGGATGCCCCGGATCTGACCCTCGATGCGGTTGAGCCGGTGGATCAGGCTCTTGTATTCCTCCTCCGAGCGGATCTTGGTCTTGTGACAGCAGCAGGTTTGTTCATCCATAGAAAGCGCCTCCTCGTAAAATACCCTATAGGGGTATATGGACTATAGCCCTTCCACGGGCATTTGTCAACCCACCGAGGGGGAAGGTTGTCAGAAAGCGGCCTTCCAGTCGGCAAAGATCTGGGTGGCCTCGTCCAGCGTATCATAGGGGATGGAGAGGGTCTCGCCGGTTACCGTCCGGTCCTCGGGGAGGATGGGCCAGGGATTGCAGCCCCCGGCCTGAACCCCCACCTGGTCGGCGGTAAACTGGCTGCCGCAGTTTTGGCAGACCAGGACGCTGCCCTCCTGCTTGTAGTAGCCCTGACCGGAGAGATAGCAGATCTGGCAGGTGTTGAACGCGGTGCGGATCTCGCCGGAGGCGTCCTCCAGGGCGATGATCTCCATCTGGGTTCCGTTGACCTCCACGGGGTAGAACCGGGCGGCGGCGGACAGCTCCTCCAGGGGGATGTCCAGACTTTCCCCCGGCTGGAGGGCCAGGCTGTCTCCGCCGGCGGGGTCAGCTGTTTTGTCCTTAGAGAAGAGGGCCACGGCTGCCACCAGGACCACCAGCACCACCGCCGCAAGGGGGAGCCAAGGGGTTTTCTTCTTCTGCGGCTTTGCGTTCTTTGATTTCGTGTTTCCCATGATGGAATCTTCCTTTCCTGCGTTGTTCGTTTTAAGACCCGCTGGTGACCGTGATGGTCCCGCAGATCATCCCCATCCAGCAGCTGTACGAAATGGTGCCGGGCTCTGTGGGGGTAAATTCCAGGATGTTTTCCCCCTCCTGGAAGGTGTAGGTGATGTGGTAGGCCTGGAGGAGCATTTTGTAGTTGCAGCCGTTGATGCTGCCGGCGGGGACGTCAATGATCCACCGGACCGGAACCCCGGCCTGGACCGTAATATCCGGATACCGGCCGGAGGACAGGGTGCTGGTGACCACCTGGACGCCGTCCTCCAGAACCGCCTGGCCGGCGCTGCCTCCGGCGGGTTCTGTGACGGCTGTTTCCAGGCTCCCACAGAAGGAGAAGCCGGTGAGGTTCCAGCCCTGGGAGAGCATGGCAAGGCCCAGGACCACCACCAGCACAGCTCCCACCGTCCGGACTGTCTGGGAGAACCTCCTGCCCAGGGCGGCCACGGCAGAGCCCAGGCCCAGCATCAGGGGGACGGTCCCCAGGCTGAACAGGAACATGGCCAGGGCGCCGGAGAAGGGGTCCCCCGCGGCCAGGGCCACCAGCTGCATGGACTGGAGGGGGCCGCAGGGCATCAGGCCGTTCAGCAGGCCCACCACCAGAGGGCGGCTGTTCCGGGCCTTCCTGGCGCCCGCCTTTGCCGCCAGGAACCGGGGTGGCCGCAGGGTCAGCCGGCGCAGCCCGGGAAACAGGTCCAGCATGTTCAGGCCCATCATCACCATCAGCACCCCGGCGATGAGCTTCAAAATGCCCTGGAGCAGGGGAGAGGGTCCGGCTCCGCCGCCCCCCAGCAGAAGCCCCACCAGGCCCAGAAGAAAGCCGATTGCCGTGTAGGAGAGGACCCGGCCCAGGTTGTACAAAAAGGCAGGCAGGAGGGAGGCCCGCCCGCTCAGCTGCCCGGCGTCCGCCTGAGGGAGACACTGGGACAGGTTGATGCCGCCGCACATGGCCACACAGTGGACGGAGGTGACCAGGCCAATGACGAAGAGCATCCCGTAGCTCATGGCAGAGTCCGCCAGCTGGCTGGGCGCCAGCAGGTTCAGGATGCCGAACTTCTCCAGCAGGAGAAACAGGCCCAGGATAATCACCACCAGGGAGACCCTGCGGCTGGCGTCCGGGGTCCTGGCCGCCCCCTCCGCCAGAACCTGGTAGTCCAGCGCCTGAATCATGGCGGTCAGGTCCTCCAGGGAGAGAAGGTCCGCGTCATAGGTGACGTCCGCTGTCCCCGTGTCGTAGCGGACAGATGCGGCCTGGACGCCGTCTGCGCGGCGCAGGGTTTGCTCAATCTTGTTCTGGCAGTTTACGCAGGTCATGCCGCCGATGCGCAGCCGTTTGTGCTGGAAGTTCAATGCCATCGTCCTTTCCTGTCATTGCTTTGGAGTTTTTGAGAGGCCTGGACCCACCGTCGCCTGGGAGGAAGTCTCCGGAAAATACCCGGCAGGGGTATATATAAACATATATCCACAGTAGGAAGATGTAAACCCCAAGGGGGAAATTTTGTTGGGAACAGAGAATTTTCCAGGAGCGGTTGACAGAAAGAAGGTTCTGTGGTAGTCTGTTTCTAATAAACCAACTATAATACTATGTTGATTGGTTGAGAGACGGGCACAATGGCAGAGAAGGGAGGTGCCGGGCATGTGCGAGATCTTTGGCTTTTCCAGCGGAAAGCCCCAGAGGATCAACGAGGAGCTGAAGGAGTTTTTCACCCACAGCGACCAGCACCCCCACGGCTGGGGGCTGGCGCTGCTCAGCGGCAGCGAGGCCGCCATTGAGAAGGAACCCGCCCAGGCCAGCAAGAGCAGCTATCTGCGGGAACGGCTGCGGGAGCCCATCCAGGTGTCCACCGCCCTGGCCCACATCCGCTACGCCACCATCGGCCACACTGAGTGGCGCAACTGCCATCCCTATTCCAAAAAGGACCGCACCGGCCGCCGGTGGACCCTCATCCACAACGGTACCATTTTTGACTACGCCCCCATGAACCACTATGTGAGCCTGCAAAACGGCGAGACGGACAGCGAACGGATTCTCCTGTACCTGGTGGACCAGATGGACGCGCTGGCCGCCCGGCTGGGCCGCCCGCCGGAGGCGGAGGAGCGGTTCCGGCTGCTGGACCGGCTGGTGGCGGCCCTGTCCCCCGGCAACAAGCTGAACCTGCTGATTTACGACGGGCAGCTGCTCTATGCCCACACCAACTTCGCCGGTTCCCTCTTCCGGCGGAGAACGGAGGAGGGGGTCCTGATCCTCACCCGGCCCCTGGCCAGGGGGCAGTGGGAGCCCATGCCCTTCACCACGCTGGTGGCCTATGAGGACGGACAACAGGTGTTCACGGGCACCAACCACGGCGGAGAGTATTTTGAGGACCCCGAGGCCATCCGCCTGCTGAACCTGGCCTTTGCAGAGCTTTAATACTAATTCTTAATAAAAACCTTTGGCTTTTATTAAGAAGGCACCGCGATTTGCGTTGCCCTTTTGTGGCTTTTTGCCACAAAAGCCGTCTCATGCAGTTCTTGACGCACCTTCGGTGCTATAAAAAGCTTTTCAAGCTTTTTAACAAGAACTAGTATAATCCGGACACAGCGCCCCAGGGCGGGAAAGAGGTACACCATGGTAAGAGAAGAAATCAAGCGGCACCTTTACGAAAAATACATCCGCCCCACCGAGCACTCGGTCAAAAAGCTCATCGGCGTTGAGATCGAGATGCCGGTGGTGAACCTCCCCGGGGGCGCGGCGGACTACGCGGTGGCCCAGGGAGCAGCCCGGCGGACGATGGAGCACTTTGGGTTCGTCCCGGAAAAGTTCGACGACAACGGCGTGTGCTTTTCTGCCACGGAGCCGGTGACGGGGGACAACCTGTCCTTCGACTGCGCCTACAACAACCTGGAGCCCTCCCTGGGGTGTGAGAAGGACATCAACATTATCCAGGCGCGGTTTCAGAAGTATGTGAACTTCCTGAACCAGGAGCTGGGCAAGGAGAACCACACCCTCACCGGCATGGGGGTGAACCCCTTCTACCGGGTCAACCGCCGGGACTTCATCCCCTCCGAGCGGTACCGGATGCTGGAGCGCTACCTGCAGAAGAGCAACATCTGGTCGGTCCCTATGTATTTTCACGACTACCCCGCCTTCGGAGCCTTCGCCAGCGCCTCCCAGGTTCAACTGGATGTGGACAGCCACCGTCTGATCCCCACCCTGAAAGCCTTCTCCCTGGCAGAGCCGGTGAAGGCGGTCCTGTTCAGCAACGCCCTGCTGGACAGCGAGCCCGACCTGCTCTGCGTGCGGGATCTGCTCTGGGAAAACAGCACCCACGGCATCAACCCCCACAACATCGGCATGTTCGACTGCCCTCTGGAATCGGTGGACGACCTGCTGGAGTACATCTGCACCACCAGCATCTTCTGCACCATGCGCAACGGCCGGTACCTGCATTTTAAGCCCATCCCCATCACAGACTACCTGGAGCGGGAGCAGGTCACGGGAGAGTACTACGCCGACGGAGCCTACCACGAGATCACCTTCCGGCCGGCGGCGGAGGACCTGGACTATCTGCGCACCTATAAGTTCGAGGACCTGACCTTCCGGGGGACCATCGAGTTCCGCAGCGCCTGCTGCCAGCCCTTTGCCGACACCATGACGGTGGCGGCCTTCCACGTGGGCCTCATGGACCAGGTGGAGCCGCTGCTGGAGCTGTTGGAGAATGACCGGGTGCTCTACCACCACGGCTACTCCGCCGGGGAGCTGCGGAAGATCATGAACCGGCGGGAGTGGCCGGAGTTTGTGGACCGGGAGGGGCTCAAAGCCCTGTGCCTTGCGGTGCTGGACCTGGCCAGGGAGAACCTGGTCCAGCGGGGGCTTGGAGAGGAAAAGTTCCTGGAGCCCCTGTACCAGAGGGCGGAGACCCTGACCTCCCCGGGCCGGGCCATGGCCGAAGCCCTGGAGCAGGGAGTGAGCCGCTCCGAGCTGGCAAAACGGTACGCGGACTTTTAACCCCTCTGAACCCCACATTTCGCCAGTGCCTGGAAATTTTGACCGGAGAAAAAGCCTCCCGCTGAACGGGAGGCTTTTTTGCGGGCTGTGTTATTGGATGGGGCACTGGCGGCCGGTGTGGTCCAGGGTGAAGTCCTTGCCCGCCTCCCCGGGGAGGATGAGCTGGCTCACGGGGACGATGTCGTAGCCCTCTTTGAGCAGATACTCCAGAATGCCCGGCAGAGCCTCGGGAGTGTGGAGGGCGGCGTTGTGGAAGAGAATGATGGACCCGGGGCACACGTTCTCCGTCACCCGCTGGGTGATGGTGGCCGCATCATAGTCCTTCCAGTCCAGGCTGTCCACATCCCACTGGATGACCTCCAGGCCCATGCCCCGGACGGTGGTGACCACGTGGTCGTCGTACTCCCCGAAGGGGGCGCGGAAGAGGG
>JAEDJB010000008.1 GCA_016296565.1 Oscillospiraceae bacterium | reverse complement strand
CGCTCTCTCACCCATGGGGGCCCTGGCAGTGTCGCCGGGGACGCTTTGGTTTGCTATGCACAACTTGCGCGTGCAAAAGGCAGTATACTACAAATTTTCACGGAAAAGCAATTTACACTTTCGCAAGTTTGTTGCAATTTTCGACAATTCTTCTGTGCAATCTCGCCCAATGTGCAGGTTTCTGCACATAATAATAGGTATCCATGGAAAAAAGGCCCGCGGAATCCGTTGGATTCCGCGGGCCTTTTGCATTTTGCGGGGGAGCATCCTGCACAGGTGGCAGGATTACTTGTTGGCCGTTTCGGCGAAGTGACGCTTGGTCTCCCGGACCACCACGCCGGACAGGCCCACCAGAGCAATCAGGTTGGGGATGGCCATGAGGCCGTTGAGGGTGTCGGCAATGTCCCAGGCCAGGCTCAGGTCCATGGTGGCGCCCACGATGACCACGATGACGAAAACCACCTGATAGGGCTTGATGGCCTTGGGCCCCAGCAGGAATTCGCAGCAGCGGGTGCCGTACAGCGCCCAGCTGAGCACGGTGGAGAAGGCGAACAGGGCCAGGCCCACAGCGATGATGAGTGCGCCGCCCTTATCCGTAAAGACAGTGCCCAGGGCCGCCGCGTTCAGGGAGGTGGTGCCCTGGACGCCATAGTTCAGGTCGATGCCCGCGCCGTAGGAGCCGCACAGCAGCGCCAGACCGGTGAGGGTGCAGATGACGATGGTGTCCATAAAGACTTCAAAGATGCCGTACAGGCCCTGCTTCACAGGGTCGGTTTCGGAGGTGGCCGCGTGAGCCATAGGCGCGGAACCTAAGCCGGCCTCGTTGGAGAACACGCCACGCTTCACGCCCCAGGTGATGACCAGCATCATGGAGCCCACGGTGCCGCCGGTGATGCCCTGGGGAGAGAAGGCTCCCACAAAGATATCATGGAACACGGCGGGCAGGGTGCGGCAGTGATAGATGACCACCACCAGGCAGGCCACGATGTACACAACCGCCATGAAGGGAACCAGCTTTTCGCACACGGCGCCCAGACGCTTGATGCCGCCGAAGAGGACGATGGCAGTGAGGGCTGCCAGGATGATGCCCAGCACCAGGTTCACGGTCTTCTGCCCGGCAAAGTCGGGGTTGAAGGCGGTGATCACGGTGTTCACGGAGCTGGTGATGTTGCCCACCTGCACGGCGTTGCCGATGCCGAAGGCAGCCAGGGCGGCAAAGATGCAGAAGAGGACGCTCAGCCACTTCCAGTTCTTGCCCAGACCCTTCTGGATGTAGTACATGGGGCCGCCCACCCAGTCGCCGAACTTGTTCCGCTCCCGGAACTTCACGGCCAGCAGCACCTCGGAGTACTTGGTGCACATGCCGATGAGGGCGGTGATCCACAGCCAGAAGATGGAACCGGGGCCGCCCAGGGTGACGGCGGCGGTGATACCGGCGATGTTGCCGGTGCCCACGGTGCCCGCCAGGGCGGTGGACATGGCCTGGAAGGGAGTGATTTCGCCCTCGCCGGCCTCGGACTTCTTAAAGATTTTGCCCAGGGTGTTCTTCATGGCATAGCCAAACTTCCGGAACTGAACGCCCGCGGTGCGGCAGGACAGCAGAATGCCCGCGCCCACCAGCAGGATCAGCATGGGAGGACCCCAGACGACGCCGTTAATGGCACTGTTGATGCTTGCAATAAGTTCCATGCAGATCTCTCCTTTTTCTCAAAGTCTCTCACTTGAGGGGGAAGGATACCGGTCGAATCCTGTCAAAAAACGGAGTGCCGCAAGCCATGCGGCACTCCGTTCAAAAGCACAATGGGTTTGAATCCTGCTGGGTAAGCGCGTCCATCTGTCCTTTTGCCTGAGAGTCTCGAACATGTCTTGCCCCTTCGGCCCCCGCGGCGGCGCGGGTGTCTCCAGACTGTTCCCCTTTGAACCGCTCAAAGCGGTCTTTCTTTCCTTTTCAGGAAATAAGAGGAAATCTCTTTCCGACATTCATCGGACGGTATTCACTTTACAGGATTTATTTTAATCTGAATTGGAAAAAATTGCAAGATCAAATTTGGTTATTTTTGGATTTTCTGGCATCAGAAGGAAACTTCATTGTTTTCCCCAAATTCAATCACAGGGAGAGGGCACTTTTTATGGCAATTGCCTGACGCACCTTTTCCGCAATGCCTTCGGGGGTGAGGTGATAGGCCTCCAGCACCTTCTGAGCTGCGCCGGAGCGGCCGAACTCGTCCTCCACGCCGTGGCGGATCACCGGCACGGGGCAGACCGTGGACAGGTACTCGGACACTGCGCTGCCCAGGCTGCCCACCACATTTGCCTCCTCGGTGGTGACGATGCAGCCGGTCTCCCGGGCGGCAGCCAGCAGGATTTCCTGGTCCAGGGGCTTGATGGTGTGCATGTCGATGACCCGGACGGAGATTCCCTCTTCTGCAAGCAGGTCAGCGGCCTTCAGGGCCATCTGGACCATCATGCCCACAGCCACAACGGTCACGTCCTCGCCCTCCCGCAGGAGCACGCCCTTGCCGATCTGGAAGTCATAGCCCTCCACCTGGTCGGTGACGGTCTCCACTGCCAGGCGGCCCAGACGCATGTAGGCGGGTCCGTCATAGGCCAGCAGAGCCTTCACCGCCTGCCGCATCTCGTTGCCGTCGCAGGGGCACAGAACCGTCATGTTGGGGATAGCCCGCATGATGGCCAGGTCCTCGATGCACTGGTGGGTGGCGCCGTCCTCGCCCACGGACAGGCCGCCGTGGGAGCCGATGACCTTCACGTTCAGGCCGGGGTAAGCCACGCTGTTGCGGACCTGCTCCCAGGCCCGGCCGGCGGCGAACATGGCAAAGGAGTTGACAAAGGGCTTCTTGCCGCAGGCGGCAAGGCCAGCGGCCACGCCCACCATGTTGGCCTCGGCGATGCCCATGTCAAAAAAGCGGTCCGGATGCGCAGTTCCAAAGTCCTTGGTCATGGTGGAGCCGGACAGGTCCGCGTCCAGAACCACCAGGTTGGGCTCCTGCTCGGCCAGTTCCAACAGCGCCTTGCCGTAAGCGGCGCGGGTCGCAATCTTATCTGCCATCTTACTTGCCCTCCTTTTCTGCCAGGGCGGCCACCAGCTCGCCCCGGGCCTGCTGATACTGCTCTTCGTTGGGCGCCTTGCCGTGCCAGCCGGCGTTGTTCTCCATGAAGGAGACGCCCTTGCCCTTGACGGTTCTGGCCAGGAGCACAGTGGGGGCACCGGTGTTGGCCTTGGCCTGGTCGAAAGCGGCGGACAGAGCAGCCAGATCGTGGCCGTCCACGGGGATCACATGCCAGCCGAAGGCCTCCAGCTTCTTGTCCAGGGGCTCGGTGGGCATCACGTCGGCGGTCTTGCCGTCGATCTGCAGGCCGTTCACGTCGATGACGGCGCAGAGGTTGTCCAGCTTATACTTGGCAGCGCTCATGAAAGCCTCCCAGACCTGGCCTTCCTCAATTTCGCCGTCGCCCAGGACTGCGTAGACCCGATAGTTCTTCTGGTCCATCTTCCCGGCCAGGGCCATGCCCACGGCCACAGAGATGCCCTGACCCAGAGATCCGGTGGACATGTCCACGCCCTTCACATGGCGCATCTCAGCATGGCCGGACATGTGACCCTCCACGCTGCGGAAGAGCTTCAGGTCCTCCTCCGGGAAGTAGCCCCGCTGGGCCAGGATGGGATAGAGGGCGGGGGTGCAGTGGCCCTTGGAGAGAACGAACCGGTCCCGATCCGGGTCCTCGGGGTTCTTGGGGTCCACGTTCATAACGTCAAAATACAGGACAGAGAGAATGTCCATGGCGGAAAACGAGCCGCCCAGGTGACCGGACGCGCAGTTGTACACCATGTCCAGGCCCAGAAGCCGCCCCTTGGCCGCGGCGACCTCCAGCGTGCGCATATCTGTTTTCATATCATTGCCTCCTCATACGGACCGCGTATGGTTGTAGTCAGGTACAGTGTAACACGGAAATTTTCTCCGGTCAATTCTCTTTCTGACCTTGCAATTCCCTTTCGTTTCCTCTATAATGATCACTGCCCTGGAGCGGCCGCTCCAGGGCAGAAACAACCCATCCGGGTGTAGCGCAGTTGGTAGCGCGCCTGCTTTGGGAGCAGGATGCCGGGCGTTCGAGTCGCCCCACTCGGACCAAACGCCTCTGAAATCTCTGATTTCAGAGGCGTTTTTGTGTCTATGAAGGACAGAAGTCCGTCCCGCCTTATCTGCCCCGCTTCCGGACGTCTTCATCAATCCGTTTCTTCCAGTCCGCGCGGAGGGGCTTTGCCGCGCGCACACTGCACACCGCTTCGCTGATGACCTCATAGTTCAGCGCCGTACCGGCCGCATCACATTTGTAGTTTACCGCCCGGTCCGCGCTGATGCCGAAGCGGGCGGCCTCTGCGGCGGCGTCGATGTTGGCGCCCAGGAACAGAAACTCCCAGCCGTACTTCTCCTTCTGTCTCTCAATCATCTTCCGGACTTTTTCGTAGTCGTACTGTCTGCTGGCATTTTCAAGGCCATCCGTGGTGATGATAAACATGGTCTTCTCCGGGACATCCTCCCTGCGGGCATACTTGTGGATGGTTCCGATGTGGTGGATGGCGCCGCCGACTGCATCCAGCAACGCCGTGCAGCCCCGGGTGAAATACTCCTTCTCAGTCATGCGGGGCACCCGGTCCAGGGGCAGGCGGTCATGGATGACCACCCTCTCGCTGTCGAAGAGCACCGTGGAGACCAGCGCCTCGCCTTTTTCCTTCTTCTGCTTTTCGAGCATGGCGTTGAAGCCGCCGATGGTGTCCTTCTCCAGCCCGTTCATGGAGCCGCTCCGGTCCAGGATAAAAACCAATTCTGTCATAGTGAAAACCCTCCTTCGTTTGATTACGCTTTGAGTATAGCGAATCCGAAGGAGGGTTTGGTCGCACGGCAGGCGACATTTTCTGTTATGCGCCCAG
The DNA here is from genome assembly GCA_016296565.1 of Oscillospiraceae bacterium. Taxonomy (GTDB): domain Bacteria; phylum Bacillota; class Clostridia; order Oscillospirales; family Oscillospiraceae; genus Evtepia. The sequence continues at coordinate 22,033 of JAEDJB010000008.1, read as the reverse complement.
CAGGCTCTGGTCAAAGGCAAACAGCGCCTCGTTGATTGCAAAAATATCGTAGTTCTTCTGCTGGATAAAATACTCGATGATGACGTCGAACTTGCTGCTGTGGCTCAGGGCAAAGCCGGCACGGGCGATGAAGTCCTTCGTCTCCTCCAGGTCCAGCTCCAGTGCAATGGCAAAGGCAAGGGCCGTGGTCTTGGACGGCCTGTAGTCCGGGTTATTGCGGATCTTGGAGAACAGCTTGCGGTCTACATTGGCCTTCTTGTAGATTTCGGAATCTTTTTTCCCGGTGCGGTCAATGAGCTTCAGCAGCGTCTCGGAAAACCCCGCGTCCAAATCATTCAGAAGCGCATCCAGAGGGCTGCCTGCGACACTCACGGCCATGGGCATGCAGGGCTCTGCGAACCCCTCGCGGACCATACGCGGCTGCTCCCGCCAGGTGTCCGTATGCTTGTCCACATAGTGGTCATCAATGTACTCGGCAATGTCCGAAAACAGCTTCCCGCTGATCTGATAGGCAGCGCGGTCAAAAACAACCAGGTAGACCGTCATGTCATGTTCCATCAGGAACCCGCCGATGGTGTCCACCGCCACCCGGAGCGCCTGATCCTTGGGATAGCCAAAGACGCCGGAGGAGATCAGCGGGAAGGCCACCGTCTCGCAGCCGTGCTCCTTTGCCAGGGCAAGGCTTGTCCGATAACAGGAAACCAGCTTCTCCCGCTCGCCGTGGCCGCCGCCCTGCCAGACCGGGCCGACCGTATGGATCACATATTTGCATGGTAGGTGGTATGCCTTCGTCAGCTTGGCATCGCCGGTCCTGCAGCCCCCCAGCGTCCTGCACTCGGCCAGCAGCTCCGGGCCCGCCGCGCGGTGAATACCCCCGTCCACACCGCCGCCGCCCAAAAGGGACCCGTTGGCAGCGTTGACGATGGCATCGACGGGCATTTTGGTGATGTCGTTTCTTACAATTTCAAGGGGCATGTTCTTCCCTCCGAATGAAATCTAAAGTGTTCTTTATCCAGTCACGGACACACTTATGGCACGGTTTTCTTTTCCTGCCGGCGCCTCATCTCCTGCCGCGATAGATGGGGCGGCACTGCAGCTTCTTTAACCGGTCCGCAATCGCACCCGGCGTTCGTTTCAGCGTATTGGCGATCTGATAGATATTGCAGCCATTCCGATGTAAATATAAAAGTTTTCGTTCTTCCTCAAACGTCCAGCTGTCGCCTGCACGGGGATACCGTTTGGCGCTATATTCCCGTTTTCCCTTGCGGACAAGGGCTTTTTCCTCTTTGATCCGAACCAAATATTGCTCGCTGGATTCAATGGAGCAATGCGCGAGGACCTCAAGCAGCGCCTCCTGAATTTCTTCCCTGGAACAGCTGTCAGTTTGAGGCAGTACGCATCCGGTCAGGGGGTTGATTCCTTTGCTGAGACTTTCAACCATGGTTCTCGCCAGAAAGGGGTCCATCATTATCCCACCACCAATTGATTGGTTTTCTTCAAAAACTTTGCCGGGATCGGCCGGGAACACTCATAATTACGTCTCTCTTTTCCCTTTGCATGAGGATAATGATAGGATATCATGCCTGGCGCATTGTTTCAATGTAATAATCTATGCTTTATTGACATTTTCGCCTATCTGCGGACTCTGAAAACGATTCCTTCCGTTCTTGCTTTTCTGGTTGTCTTTTATCAACAGAACGGTATAATGGACGTATTCCAGCCCTTGGGGGAGGTATGTCACAATGGAATTTGCGTACTGCAAGCTGGAGATTTTTATTCCGGAGACCCATTTGGGTGTTTTGCAGCGGGCGCTGCAGGAGGCAGATGCCGGGCACATTGGAAATTACGACTGCTGTCTGTCCTACAGCCCGGTCACCGGCTGCTGGCGGCCCTTGGAGGGGACAACCCCGTATCTGGGAAACATCGGCGAGATCAGTTCTGAGCCGGAGCTGAAGGTAGAGGTCACCTGCCGGACCGGACAGGTGGACCAAACGATTGAGGCCATCAAGAGGGTCCACCCCTATGAGGAACCGGTCATCAATGTGATTCCCCTTTACCGGACCAGCTTTTGAACTCCCGGGCACCTTATTGCCCGGGAAACACGCGCAGAAAAAAGCATCAGGAAAGCATTGGCTTTCCTGATGCTTTTTTCTGTCAGAGCAGCTGCTGCCCACCTTTTGCGCCGGCTTCCAGCTTCATGGCGGTAATCATATAGCTTACATTCATGACCAGAAAGATCACGCACACACAGAGAACAGGCAGGATGCCGGTTCCCAGGGTGAACTGGGCTATGAGAGCAGCCATCCAGAGAATCACGCAGGTGATACTGGTGATTTTGCAGGCCTGGTGGCTTGCCTGGTAGATCATGATTTTCTGCCCCTCGTCACAGCTGCTCTCCCAGGTTTTCTGGAAGTTCAGTTCAAAGAGGCTGCCCCGCTTTTCCGGATTCATGGTCTTTTCCATCTTCAGCGCGGCATTCTGCACCGCGAGAATCCACACATAGCCGAGAAGGAAGATCACCAGGGCCGCAAACACGACAAAGCCCTCGGTTTTCTTCCCCAGGTCCGTCCATTCAGCCAGCTGGATGGACAGCGGAAAGGCAAACAGGTTCAGAATCAGCGCAATGTTGCCCAGCAGAATGGGATAGTTCAGCAGATGCTCTATGGTGTCCAGCACGATTTCCTCTTCCCCGTCCCACCCGGTGAGCAGTCCCTTTGCTTTTCGGTTGATCATCAGGCAGGCGGCAAACAGCACCAGATTATACCCGGCAAACAAGAAGGGAAACATTCGGGTGATGCTTTCCAGCGTGCTTTGGGGCAGCGGGCGGATATTCCCGCCATACTTCGTCATAAGCATACCAATAAAATAGCCCAGAACGCCGCAGGCCAGCACGATCAGGATAAACCGGACGATCAGGCGGCGTTCCCGTTTCTCTGTCTGTTTCATAGCTCTTCATCCTCCACATACTCAAAAATGTCCTCAACGTGCACCCCGCAGACCTTCGCGATTTTCAGGGCAAGAGTAACCGAGGGGGAATAGTCTCCCCGTTCGATCTGCGAAATGGTCTGCCGGGATGTGCCCACAAGCGCTCCCATCTGCTGCTGGTTCACGCCGAGCTTTGCGCGGTATTCCTTCAGATGATTGTATAGCGGCATGACACCTCACCTTTTCCGTTTTTGATTTCGAATGACAACTTTCCTTGTCATTGTGATTCTACCATATGACAAGAATCCTTGTCAATATATTTTGACAACTTTTCTTGTCATTTTTTCAATCCGTCCCATGCAGGGCAAAAACATGCCCTTGTTTTCCCCCAGAGGAAAACAAGGGCATGTGCAAGGTTTTTCGATCAGGCCGTGCCTGCCAGCGTCAGGGTGCCGGCGGCGCAGTCCAGACGGTAGGTGCCGCTGTCGGTTTCGATCTGCCACACCGGGGTGAACACCGCCCGGGTCTCATCGCTGGCGCAGGTGTACCCCTCCGCAATGCTTCGGATCTCTGAGCAGCCGGCCCCCAGGTCCTCCAGACCCACAGCGAAATCCACCAGCAGGGTCTCCGCCTGGCGCATGGACTGGACCTCCCAGGTCACCCCTGCCGGGGGGCTGGCCTCCTGGTCCAGAAGCTGGTCCTGAGAGGGCTTGCTGGTCTCCCGCAGGCTGCTCTTCCAGGGGACGGTTTCCTCCTGGAGGGAGATGCCCCGGTTTTCCAGGTAGAGCAGGGCCTGCTCCCGGCCCAGCTCCTCATATCGCTGGGTCTGGCAGTTCTGGCTGACCACCACCCCCAGCAGGCAGAGGTTCAGCGCGGCCAGCAGGATAATCACCGCCAGCTTCAGCTTTGTTCGCTCCATGCCCTCGCCTCCTTATCCCGGCTCCCGGACGATCCAGGCCGTTGATGTCTGGCCGCTGCCGTCGTCCCGGCAGCACAGCTGCAGCTCCTTGCCGCTCTGGCCCATGGCTCCGGCGGCGGCGGCGGCCTGCCGCAGGGGCAGGACAGCGCAGAGTTGGTCGGTCTTTTCGTACTGGCGGAGCCGGAGCTCAAAGCTGCTCAGGCGGCTGTCCCGGAAGCAGAACCGGGCGGCCCAGCCCTCTTCTCCCAGCTGGACCCATGCGCCGTTCAGCAGATAGCAGAAGGTCAGCTCCACCTGGCCGTCCTCCAGGGTCTGAATGGACTGGCACCGCAGGCTGCCCGCTCCGGGCAGATCCGCCGTGAGCTTGTCCAGGATCTCCACCGCCTTGCTCTGCAAGTCCCACGCCTGCTGGGACAGGGCCTGGTACCGGGCCTCCCCGCTCTCGGCCCCGTGGAAAAGAACCGTACCGTCCGTCTGCAGGCGCAGGGTGTCCGCCCCCTCCCGGATGACGGTTCCGTCGGCGGACTCATAGACCGAGGCCGCCCGGGCATTGAACTCCAGATTCTCCAGCAGGGATTGCCGCTCTGTCTCCTTCAGAACCGCAAAAGGACTGGAGGAGGTGTACACCGGGCAGGTGGGGGCCTGGTTCAGCACCATGGTGCTGCCGGGACACAGGTCCGCCAGGTCCGGCAGTTCAAAGGCAAAATGGCTGTCATTGTCGGGCAGTCCATTCAGAAGGGACGGCAGGCTGATGCTCCCGTCCTTGATCCGGCCGGTGTAATATTCCCCGCTCTCCTCCTCATAGTAGGAAAGACTGTCCACCCGGCCGCCCTGGGCGGTAATCAGAAACAGCCGCCCCGCGCTTTCCGACTGGTTATTTTGGCCGCGGAAGGACACATTAAAGAGAAAGTCGTAGCAGACCCAGCTGTCGGACTGGGTGATGGTCTGCTGCCACTCTTCCTGGGTGATGGTCTTGGTCCCTTCCATAGCGGTGAGGGACCGGAGAAGCAGCTGCTCCAGACCGCCGCTGTAGAGACTGTCCACCTGCTCCTGGTCATACTGCACGCCGAACCGCCCCGCCTGAGTCTGGACCAGCAGCCCCACAGGGTTTCCCCGGGACAGGGTGACCCCCTGATCCCCGGCATAGACAGACGTCCCCGACTGCCCGGCAGCGCTGCCGGTGAGGGTTTGAAACATTCCGGTCTTCCCAATCAGGAAGATGGCGGAGCAGGCCAGCAGAACGATGAGCAGGTTTTCCAACTGGTCCAGCCGCTGGCGGCTGAGCTTCCTCCTCATAGCTGGGGCCCTCCAATCTTCAGCTCCATGCGGACGGTGGTGCCGGGCCCCTCCCGGTCCACCAGGGTCAGCACGCCCTCATGGCGCTGGATGATCTCCTGGGCAATGGACAGCCCCAGGCCGGTGCCGCCGGACTCCCGGGACCGGGCCTTGTCCACCCGGTAGAACCGCTCGAAGATCCGCTCCCGGTCCTCTTTGGGGATGCCGATACCGTTGTCCTCCACCTCCAGCCACACCCGATCCTGGGTCCGGCCGGCCATCATGAGAATCCGCCCGCCGTCGGGGGTGTATTTGATGGCGTTGGAGAGAATATTCATAATGACCTGCAGCACCCGCTCCCGGTCTGCCCGGACAGCGGGCAGGTCCTCGTCGCCCATCAGCTTCAGCACATGGCCATGGCGCTGAGCCTCCAGCAGGACTGCCTGATAGCTGTCCCGCAGCACCTCCCCGAAGGGGAACTCCGTCAGGTTCATCTCGCTGTGGCCGGAGTCGAACCGGGACAGCGCCAGCAGGTCCCGGACAATGTGGGTCATCCGGTCGCTCTCGTTGAGGATCACCCCCAGGAAGGAGGCCATCATGTCCGGGGGCAGGTCCGGGTTCTCCGCCAGGGTCTCCGCGTAGCTGCGGATGTTGGTGATGGGGGTGCGCAGCTCGTGGGACACATTGGCCACAAACTCCTTGCGCATGGTCTCGTTCTTCACCTGCTGGGTTACGTCGTGGATCACCGCCAGGACCCCCGCCTGCTTCTCCCGGTCGAAGGGGACCAGCAGCAGAAGGAGAATCCGGTCTCCCCGGACGGTTTCGCTGTCCAGGCAGTCCCCCTCCAGGTTCAGAACAGTATCCAGGGAGGCGATCTCCCCAAAGAGGTCGTCGTAGCCCACGGACCCGCCCACAGGGATGGGCATGCTCAGCATCTCCTCGGCGGCGGGGTTGGAGTGGATCACCTCGCCCGACCGGTTGAAGGCCACCACGCCGTCGGTCATGTGGAGGAAGAGGGTGCTGAGCTTGGTGCGCTCGTTTTCCACCTCCTGAATGGTGGTCTGAAGCTGCCCGGCCATGTCGTTGAAGGCCCCGGTGAGCACGCCGATCTCGTCGTGGGAGGAGACCTGAATCCTGTGGTCAAAGTCTCCCTCTGCCACCCGCTTGGCCCCCCGGGTCAGTGCCCCGATGGGGGTGACCATGGCCCGGGAGAGCAGGAAGGACAGCAGCACCGAGATCACCAGGCCAAAGAACAGGGCCTCGATAATCAGCTGGAAAATCTGGCTGTTCAGCTCCTGGACGGTGGCCCGCTGGTCCAGAATATAAATAATGTAGTCCTGGCCGCCCCGCTGAATGGGAATGGCCAGGTCCAGATAGGCGGCGGTCATGTCGCTCTGGTTGCCCTCCTCCCCCTGGTTCATGGCGCAGAGCAGGTTGGGGGTCATTTCCAGATAAGGGCCGTTCTTGTCGTCAGACCCGGCCAGGTAGCTGCCGGTCCTGCCGTCCAGAATGTAGTAATCCCGGTTGCGGCCGTCCACGCCCAGCTCGCCCACGTAGGCCTGGAGAACCTGGTCCAGAGCCTGGACCCCGTCCGTCTCCCCTTCCTTGGGGGTGGTCAGGTCCCGGACAAAGGCCGGCTCGCTGAACACCTCCGACATCTGGGCGTAAAAATCGTTCAGAAAGAAGCGGTTGACGGAGTTGACCAGGAAGGCCCCGGCGATGGCCATCAGGCTCACCACCAGCAGGACCATGATCAGCACCAGCTTCATATGCAGACTTCGCAGCACGCCATCACACTCCAATCAGCTTGGCGAAAAGGGCCGCTTGTTCAAAGCGGTCAGATATCTTTCTGGAAGTAGTAGCCCGCGCCCCGGCGGGTGATGATGTATTTGGGCTGGGCGGGGTTGTCCTCCACCTTTTCCCGCAGGCGGCGGATGGCCACGTCGACCCCCCGCACGTCCCCCACGTAGCCCTCGTAGTTCCACACCCGTTCCATGAGCTCCTGGCGGGAGAACACCTGCCCCGCATTGGAGGCCAGGTAGGTGAGCAGCTCAAACTCCCGCTGGGTCAGCTCCAGATCCGCCCCGTCCTTGAAGGCCTGGCTGGCCCCCTTGTCCAGGACCAGGCGTCCCAGGTCCAGCCGGTTGTCCCGGCTGGGCGGGGTACTCTGGCTCACCATGTCCGCCCGGCGGATGTTGGCCTTCACCCGGGCCATCAGCTCCCGGATGGAGAAGGGCTTGGTGATGTAGTCATCCGCCCCCAGGTCCAGGCCCAGGATCTTGTCCTTCTCCGCCTCCCGGGCGGTGATGATCAGCACCGGGGTGCTGTAGCCCTTGTCCCGGATGGTCTTGCAGACCTCGAAGCCGTTCATGGCCGGGAGCATCAGGTCCAGCAGGATCAGGTCCGGGTTCTCCTCCAGGGCCAGCTTCAGGCCCGCGGCCCCGTCGTAAGCCTCCAGGGTGCGGTAGCCCTCCTTCTGCAGGTTAAAGCGGAGGATGTCCACAATGCTTTTTTCATCCTCCACGATCAGAACCGTTTTCCTCTCCATATGTCCTCCTTATGCCTTCTCCTCCTGCATCAGCAGGGAGGCCTTCAGAATGCCAGCCATGGTCTTGCCGTCCTTGATTTCCCCCCGGCGGACCATGTCCAGCACCTGGTCATAGGGCACCTGGAGCACCTCCAGAAACTCCCCGTCGTCCGGGTGGACGTTCCCCCGGACCAGGTCCTTGGCAAAGAACAGATGAATCTTCTCCGCAAAGATACCGGGGGAGGAGAAGCTCTCTCCCATGGACAGGAAGGTCTTGGGCTCCAGGCCGGTCTCCTCCGCCAGCTCCCGCAGGGCTCCCTCTCTGGGGTCCTCTCCGGGCTCCAGCTTGCCGGCGGGCAGCTCCAGCACCGGCTCCCCCATGGGATAGCGGAACTGGCGCACCAGGGTGACCCGGTTCTCCTCGTCCAGAGCAAACACCGCCACCCCGCCGGGATGCTCCACCACTTCCCGGTTGGTGATCCGGCCGTCCAGCAGCCGGGCCTTGTCCCGGCGGACGTTTACGATGATGCCTTCATACACGGTCTGCTGAGAGACCATTTCTTCTTTCAGTTCCACGTTTCTACACCTCTGCTTTGTTATCCTTTGTTTCGCGGGAGCATGTCCCGGGTTCCTTTTTTGTTAATTAGAATGGTATTATACCATAGTTTCGCGGCGCTGCCAACTTCTTTTACCCGGAGGAAGGGCAGGTGGGAATCATTGCATTTGCCCGGGGAGGTCCCCGTCCGGTATAATGGTTCCATCTCAGTTTCCCAGGAGGCTTTTATGAACCTTTCCCAATCCGATGGCGGGACAGCCCTCTTTTTCTCCCGGGAGGAGCTGGCTGCCCTTCAGCTCTCCCCCCACAGTCTCACCCAGGCCCAGGCACTCCGGCTGGTCCGGGACGCGCTGGTCCGGGCCCGGCAGCCTATTCCCCCCGTTATGGAGCTTTCCCTCTTCCCTTCCCGACAGGGTGTGCTCTTTTTCGTCCTGCCGCGACTGCCCCAGGAAGAAAAATGCCACGAATTTTCTGTTGAATTTGCATAAAAAATGAAAGATTTTCACCGCAATCTCACATTTTGTTAATTTTCTTCTTTTATTTTCTTGCAGGGGATGCTATAATGGCCTCAGAGCATGGCGTTTTATGGCCTGCTCTCCTGTAATCTCCGCATCCATCCGCATACATGCGTGTGCGAAAACCGGAAATGATATATACAGACCGGGGTATCCTGCCCCTGCTGGTCTGTTTTCTTACCTAACGATATAGTGTATCTGTGTTTGAGAACGATAAAAGAAGGTGCCCGTTTTGACAAAATACGTGATCTGCGGCGGTAAACCTCTCCACGGCGAGGTTGACATCAGCGGCGCAAAGAATGCCGCTGTGGCCATTCTTCCCGCAGCCCTTTTGGTAGACGGCGTCTGCCGGATCGAGAATGTTCCCAACATCAGCGACGTGACCCTGATCCTCGGCATCATGAAGGATCTGGGCGCCAACGTCCGCATGATTAACCGAACCACGGTGGAGCTGGACTGCTCCAACGTCTACAAGCAGAATGTTCCCTACGAGCTGGCCCGCCAGATTCGTGCTTCCTATTACCTCATCGGTGCTCTCCTGGGCCGTTTCGGTCGGGCAGAGGTTCCCCCGCCCGGGGGCTGCGACCTGGGGGTGCGCCCCATTGACCAGCACCTGAAGGGCTTCTCCGCCATGGGCGCGGAGATTCAGGTGGAAAACGGCTTTATCTATGCTGTAGCCCCTCATGGCCGCCTGCGGGGCGCCCAGGTCTACCTGGACGTGGTCTCCGTGGGAGCCACCATGAACATCATGCTGGCCGCTGCCCTGGCAGAGGGCCTCACCATCATTGAAAACGCCGCCAAGGAGCCCCACATTGTGGACCTGGCCAACTTCCTCAACTCCATGGGCGCCGACATTATGGGCGCCGGAACGGATGTAATCAAAATCCGCGGGGTGAAGAGCCTCCGGGGCGGCACCTATTCCATCATCCCCGACCAGATCGAGGCGGGCACCTACATGACCGCCGTGGCTGCCGCCGGGGGTGAGGTGCGCATCAACAACATCATCCCCAAGCACCTGGACTGCATCACCGCCAAGCTGGTGGAGATGGGGGTGGAGATTGAGGAAGATGGAGATTCCCTCATCGTCCGCCGCACCGGCAAGCTCACCCGCACCAACGTAAAGACCATGCCCTACCCCGGCTTCCCCACGGACATGCAGCCCCAGATTGCCGCTGTCCTGTGCCTGGCTGAGGGCACCAGCATCCTCACCGAGGGCATCTGGGACAACCGGTACCGCTATGCCGACGAGTTCCGCCGCATGGGGGCCAACATCCAGGTGGACGGCAAAATCGCCGTCATCGAAGGGGTGCGCCAGCTCACCGGCGCGCCGGTGTGCGCCTGCGACCTGCGGGCGGGAGCTGCCATGATCGTGGCCGGTCTGGCTGCCCACGGGATTACTGAAGTAGACCAGGTCTACTATATTGAGCGGGGCTATGAGAACATTGTGGAGAAGCTGGCCAAGCTGGGCGCGGATATCCACGTTAAGACCATTCCCGACGAGGACTGGCGCACCAGCGCAGGCTGACGCGCCGCCCGGTCCCTTACAAACTGCAAGACAAACGGACGGTGGAACCTCCGCCGTCCGTTTTTTCATATTTTGAAAAGGCTGAGGTTGATTGTATGGTCAGCATCCATCTCTTCTGCGTGGGCAAACTGAAGGAAAAGCACTTTGCCGCCGCCTGCGCAGAGTATGAAAAGCGCCTGGGGGCCTTCTGCAAGCTCGCCATTACCGAGCTGCCGGAAAGCCGGCTTCCGGAGGACCCCTCCCAGGCCCAGATTGACGCCGCCCTGGAAAAGGAGGCCGCCCTTCTCTTCCAGAAGCTGCCCAAGGGGGCCAAGGTCATCGCCCTGTGCGTGGAGGGAAAGCTCCTGTCCAGCCAGGACCTGGCCGCTCAGCTGGAAAAATGGACCGTAGAGGGCGCCTCCAGCCTGGCGCTGGTCATCGGCGGCTCCTTCGGTCTGCACCCCTCGGTGAAGGAACGGGCCCAGCTGCGCCTGTCCATGTCCCCCATGACCTTCCCCCACCACCTGGCCCGGGTCATGGTGCTGGAACAGGTCTACCGGGCCTTTCAGATCAATCTCGGCACCCGGTACCACAAATGACCCAAAGAAAGGAGAGCTTCTATGTCTTATCAGGAACGCTATGACCGCTGGCTCCGCAGCGACGCCCTCTCCCCCCAGGAAAAGGCCGAACTGGAGGCCCTGGACCCCAAGGAGGTTGAGGACCGCTTCTTTGGCATGCTGGAGTTCGGCACCGCCGGGCTCCGGGGGGTCATGGGGCTGGGCCTGCGCCGGATGAACGTCTACGTGATCCGCCATGCCACCCAGGCCTTTGCCCAGGTGATCCTGGCAGAGGGGCCCCAGCAGGCCGCCAAGGGGGTGGCCATCTGCTATGACTGCCGCATCCACTCCGCTGAGTTTGCCCGGGAGGCAGCCTGCGTCATGGCAGCCAACGGCATTCCCGTCCGCCTCTTTGACGCCATGCACCCCACCCCTGAGCTGTCCTTTGCTGTCCGGGAGTATGGCTGCATCGCCGGTCTGAACGTCACCGCCAGCCACAATCCCCCGGAGTACAACGGCTACAAGGTCTACTGGTCCGACGGCGCCCAGTTGCCTCCCCAGCACGCCGCCGCCATTGCCAAGGTCATGGGGGAGCTGGATGTGTTCGACGGGGTCAAAACCATGGACTACCAGGCCGCCCTGGACCAGGGACTCATCACCCTCATCGGCAAGGAAACCGACGGCAAATTCCTGGCCCATGTTCTGGACCAGATCAACGACAAGGCCTCCGTTGCCAAGGTGGCAGACACCTTCCGCATGGTGTACACCCCCTTCCACGGCACCGGGTACCAGCAGATCCCCTACGTGCTGGGAGAGCTGGGCATCAAGCACCTGTACTGCGTGCCTGAGCAGATGGTCATTGACGGCTCCTTCCCCACCGTAAAATCCCCCAACCCGGAAAATCCCGAGAGCTTTGCCCTGGCCCTGCAGCTGGCCAAGGAAGTGGACGCGGACCTGATCCTGGGCTCCGACCCTGACGCGGACCGGGTGGCCATCCAGGTGAAGGACAAAAACGGCCAGTACATCCAGATTTCCGGCAACCAGACCGGCGTTCTGCTGCTGGACTACCTGATCGCGGCCAAGCAGCGGGCCGGAACCCTGCCGGAGGACCCGGTAGCCCTCAAGTCCATCGTCACCACCAACCTGGCCAAAAAGGTAGCTGAGTCCTACGGGGTCCGCAGCTACGACACCTTCACCGGCTTTAAGTTCATGGCCGAGAAGAAGAACCAGCTGGAGGCCGCCGGCCAGGGCCACGTGATTTTCTCCTACGAGGAGTCCATCGGCTACATGATCGGCGACTACGTCCGGGACAAGGACGCGGTCACCGCCTCCCTGCTGCTCACGGAGATGACTGCCTGGTACGCCGCCCAGGGCATGACCCTGCTGGACGCTCTGGAGGTTCTCTACCAGAAGCACGGCTACCACGGGGAGGAAACCGTAAACCTGGTGATGCCCGGGCTGGAGGGCATGGCCAACATGAAGGCCCTTATGGCTGGGCTCCGGGCCAATCCCCTCCAGGAGATTGCCGGGACCAAGGTCATTGTCCGCCGGGACTATCAGGATGGCTCCCAGGTGGACGCCGTCACGGGAGAGGCCACCCGGATGGAGCTGGCCGGCTCCAACGTGCTGCGCTATCTGTTGGCCGACGGCACCGACCTGGTGATCCGCCCCTCGGGCACCGAGCCCAAGATCAAGGTCTACGTTCTGGCCACCGGCCCCGACGCTGCCGCCTGCCGGGCAAAAACCGCAAAATACGCCGCCTGGACCGACGAGCTGAAAAACATGGTGAACGATTAACATCAGAATCAGACGACAAAGGGACCGCCCCACCGGGGCGGTCCCTTTTCTGTTTTCCGTTGTCACGCCGGGTCCTCATACAGCAGCAGACTGTCCCCGGCAAAATAGAGATCGCAGGTCCAGGCTTTCCCGGCCTGCCCTTCGGCAGCGCTGATGCGGAGGCACTTGTCATAGGGATTCCACTGGGCGCTGCCCCAGTCCTTCCCTTCTGTCCCGGCTGTTTGGAGCAGTTCCGGCAGTCTGGCTTCCCGAAGGCTGCCCTCCCGCTGGAAGAAGATCTGGCAGTCGGTAAGCAGTTCATTGTTCCCGTCCCCGTCCAGATCCGCAATCTGGGCCTCCTGGCTGCCATAGCACCGGGCCAGCAGGGTCGGCATACCGTCCTCTGAAAAATAGTAGAAGTCCGTAACGATCCCTCTGTCACCCCCATACTCCGCCGGGAGTTCTCCCCCATAGCGGAGGAAAAACCCATCGTATCCAAAGAGGTCCTGGAAAAAGAACATGCTGTGATCCTCGCTGAGCCCGGACTGAAATACATACCGGGTCTCGTCCCCCGCCACCACAGCGGCGTAGATGGCCCCGTCCGCAGCCCGGTAGGTCTGCACAAAGTGGCCGTCAAAGTCCCAGTTCTCCAGGAAGGTCACATAGTCCCCCACGTGGGGTTCTGTCGACACGACGGGTGCTTCATAGGGCTGCAATTCCGTTAACGGCAGGGTCATATCCGGGGTTTCGTCGGGGGAGTTGGTTGAGATAGCCGGCTTGGCGCAGGGCAGGTTGGACACAAAGTGATAGTTCCCGCCCCCCTGGTCCTGCAGAGTCAGGCATTTCCAGCCATCTGCCATAAAATCGTCCTGATAGTAGAGCTTAACCTCTTTCCCGTCACGGGTCCCCACAGGGAAGAACACATAGGAACGGTAGTTGGTGTCCCCGTGCATATGGTAGTAGGCGTCGGAAGCGGCGTCGTAGTCGAAGCGCAGATTGGTCTTGTTGGTCTCCTCCAGGGTCAGCCCCATGTACTCGGTCAGGATCTGGTCCATCTCCCGGGTGGTGATCTTAAAGGCGGGGCAGACCAGGTTGTCGGGGGCAGTCCCCAAAACGGTCCGGATCTCTTCGTCGCTGGGGTCGCCCCCCTCACAGTAGAAAAGCTCATAAAGGTCGATATCCTGGGGTGTTTCATAGGTGGAGGAGAGGAACTGGTTGCGGATGTTGTACCCGTCTCCATTGAAATATACCTCGTTGAAAAATTGCAGTTCCTCTCCTGTCAGGGCGGCGGGACCACCGGCTTCAGCGCCGCCAGTAAAGGTGCAGGCAGTCACTCCTGCCATCAGTAGCACCACTGCCACCGCTGCCGCCAGAACCTGCCGGGGACCCTGGGCAATGCGGGTGATGCGGTCCTCCATCTGCCGCTTTCTTGCGGCCATGGTGGAGGCGGTGAGGAAGGGATTTCCCGGCCCCTTCCCCACGGGAATGAGGGAGAGAATGGTCTGGCCGTAGGGGATGCGCTGGTCCTCCCCCAGCCGCGCCAGAGCGCCCTCGTCGCAGGCCAGCTCACAGTCGGTTTTGGCGCAGGCCGCTGCCACCCACACCAGGGGATCAAACCAGTAGATGGTCAGGCACACGCACCGAAGCAGAGCCCACAGAGGGTCCAGGTGCCGGGCGTGGGTGTCCTCATGGACCAGCACATGGCGCAGCGTCTCCGGCGAAGACACAGCGACGGCAGGCGTCAGATAGACGGCAGGCCGGACAAGTCCAAACAGGAAGGGGGAACGGCCCTCTCCGTCCCGGATCAGATACACCCGCCGGGAGAATCCCTCCACCGGATAGAGCTCCCGCTCCCGGCACAGACGCCGCCAGAACCGCAGGTTGGACAAAAGAAAGAAGCCGCCCATCAGAATCATTCCCACCCCCCAGATTCCCTTCAGAACCTGGGGCAGGGCAGGCTTTTCCACAGGGTTCGCTGCCGCCGTCCCGCTCTGGCTAGAATAGACTGCCTGTCCCTGCCCCGCCGGGCTCTGCTGACTGGGCTGGGGGTTGGAAACGCCGCCCTCTGCCTGTATGGGCGCCGCCTGCCCGGCCTGGGAGACAGCCGCTGTCTCTCCCTGGGAGCTGACGGCAGTGAGCACGGAAAACTCCGCCTCCGGAAGGCTCGCCGGTACCAGCAGCCGCACCAGCACCAGCGCCCAGAGGGCATACTGAACCCGGCGGGAGAGGGTCCGCCGGAACACCCACCGCAGCACAAGCAGCGCCGCAATCAGAACCGTTGATGTAATCAGGATTTCTCTCATGATGAACCCGCCTCCTTTGCCCGCTCCAGAATTGCGGACAGCTCCGCAATGTCCTCCTGCCTCAGGGCGTGGCTGTCCACCATGGCGTGGACCATAACGCCCAGACTGCCGTTGTATACCTTGTCCAGAAACCGCTCGGTCTCCAGCCGGGAGGCGTCCTCTTGAAGCAGACAGGGATAGTAGGCCTTGGCCCGTCCCTCCTCCCGGTAAGCCACCGCGCCTTTTGCCTCCAGGCGGGAGAGCATGGAGATGATGGTGTGCTTGCTCCAGCCGGTCTCCTCTTTCAGCGCGGCTGTCAGCTGGGTGATGGTCATGGGCGATGCCTTCCACAGCACTTTCATCAGCGCCCATTCTCCATCGGAAAGCTTTGCTTTCATGGATATCCCTCCTTTTGGTAGACAAATACTTACCTTGTGTATTCATCATACCAAAGAGGTAAGCAGATGTCAACCTCCAAATGGTTACAATTCGGAGGTTGAGCAAGGCCCCGGAGAACGAAAAAAACACCTGAAACCGAACGGTTTCAGGTGTTTTTTGGCAGCGGGAGAAGGATTCGAACCCTCACAAACAGAGTCAGAGTCTGTCGTGCTACCCTTACACAATCCCGCTATTTCGTTGTCCTCTCGGCTGTTCTCTCGCAACCGACAAAAATGATTATATCATCCTTTCTGTAAAAGTCAAGCATTATTTTCATCTTTTTGAAAAAATTTTATGGGGCAGATTGGGCAGCCCGGGCGGGATGGATTTCCGCCCGGGCTGCCGGGCGTTACAGGGCAAATTTTTCGCAGAACCGCTGGAGGATAGCAGCCACCTGGGCCCGGACAGCGGGACCCTGGGGATCCAGTACCCCCTCCCCCTTGCCGTTGATCAGCCCCTCTCCGTTGGCCCAGGACAGGGCGGCGCGGGCGTAGTCCTGAATCCGGGCCTGGTCTGTAAACCGGCTCAGGTCCCCCTGGCGGGACCGGTCGTATCCCTTGTACCCGGCGTAGCGGTAGAGGATCGCCGCCATCTGCTCCCGGGTGATGGGGTCCTGAGGCGCAAAGGACGTGGTGGTCTTGCCGGTGACGATGCCGTTCCAGGCGGCCCAGGCCACGGGAGCCGCGTAGTACTCCCCTGCCGGCACATCCCCGAAGGGGGACCATCTGGGCACTTCCGGGCTGCCCTCCAGCCGGTAGAGGATGGTCACCAGCATGGCCCGGTTGGTGGTCAGGTCGGGGCAAAAGGTGGTATCCGAGGTGCCGGTCATCAGCCCGCGCTGGAACACATAGGCCACGGAGTCATAGAACCAGTCTGCCTCGGTTACATCGGAGAAGTTCATCCGGGGCAGTTCCTCCAGGGTAAACACAGCGGTCACCGTCACGTCCCCCTCCGGCATGGAAAACTCCCAGCGGTCCGGGCCGGTTTCGATCAGAGAGATGGACGCCGCCTGCTCCCAGGACACGGTCAGGCTGCTGAGCACATAGCCCTCCTGGGCCTGGGCGGTCAGGATCACCTTACTCTCCGGCGCAGCGGTTTCCTGGTCGGCGGTGATGGTTCCCCCCTCTGAACAGCTCAGGGCAACCGCGTACAGCGGCGCCTCCCCGATGGTGAGGGTGCCGGGCACATAGGTGATGGCAGGGTCGTAGTTTGTTTCGTCGGGGACCTGCCCGCCGGAGGCCTGAATCTCCACTGTGCCGGGCTTGCTCATGTCGGGGGTATAGGCATAGGCCAAGGTGGGCAGGGCCTGCATCTGATCCTGCCCCACCAGACCGGAAATCGTGTAGCTCTCCTCTCCCAGGGCAGGCAGAGGGTCCCCCACCACAGCGGTCTGGTCCAGAACCGTAACGGTGAGCCTGGCCGGGAGGATGGTTATCTCCAGGGGCTCGGCCCGGGCAGATTTGTACTGGCTGTCCCCCGCCTTTTCAGCGGTGACCCAGACTGTGCCCGCCTTGACCGGCGTCAGCAGGCCGTTGGTATCAACGGCAGCTTCCCCCGATCCGAACGCTTCCAGAATCTTATAGGTAACTTCCCCCTGGCCCGCGCCGCCAGCAACCCCCAGCTGAAGGGTCTGGCCGTAGGTGACCTGGGTCTCGCCGGTGAGCGTCAGCTCTGACTGCTCGTCCTGGACCGGCGTAGCAGGATTGTCTGATTCAATCTCCACCGGCGGCTGCTCCTGTTGGGCCAGGATGGTGACTTGGAGGTTCCTTGTCTCTTCGCTGTACTCCGGCACACCGTCGCCGTTCTCGTCTGCTGCCTTTGTATGAGCCGTCACCTCAATGGTTCCCGTCTGGCTGCCGGAGGTAAGGATGCCGCCGCTGATGGTGCACCCCAAAGCATTGCCAGGGAAATCAAAGCTCACCAGGTTTGTCCTGGTTCCCTCGACCAGGGAACACAAATCCAGGGTATCTCCGCCCTGGAGCATCGTGCCGTCCGACACAGACAGTTTCTGGGGCGCAATCTGCCCCGCCTCGCTGATCAGCTGAGTCAGGTCACCCAGGGTATAGTTGCCCGCATCCTCTCCGCTTAGGGACAGACCAGTGACGGTGACTTTCTTTTGGGTTCCCACATACGGGTCGTCATAGAAAGCTCGTTCATACGCAACAGACACGTCGTCTCCACCCAAGCCAGCGATCTGAATTTCAGGCTGCGCATCTGTAGTGCCGTCGTAGACCTTGACACAGGTCAGAGTCAGGTCCTCGGCGGTGAGGGTTTTTTCGTCCGGCGTCTCTAGCGCCCAGACAGGAATCGTCAGAGATAACAGAAGGGAAATCGCGAGGGTCAGGGCCAGACAACGCTTCATCAGGATCATCATGGTTCACTCCCTTATTTCATTTTCCGGGATCTGTCATCAGTGTATCAAATCCCATGAAGATCGTCCACTATTTTTCGACGCTTTTCGACACAAGGGACGCAGCACACCCGGCGCATATTTCCCCAGAGGAACACATAGAGTTCTGATATCAAGATCAACGTCCCTCAGGAGGTCCTTCCCATGAAGAAACTCTGCGCCATCCTGCTGCTCCTCACGCTCCCCTGCTGTCTGCTGTCCGTCTCCGCCGCGGGACCGGAGACCAACGCCAAGGCGGTTCTCCTGATGGAGAAAACCACCGGGGAGGTTCTCTATGAGGAGAACTCCCACGACCAGCTGGAGCCCGCCAGCGTTACCAAGGTCATGACCATGCTGCTCATTATGGAGACCCTGGACAGCGGCACCATCACCAAGGACACCATGGTTCCCGTCTCTGCCACCGCCGCCGGAATGGGCGGCTCCCAGGTGTACATGAAAGAGGGGGAACAGTTTTCCGTCAATGACATGCTCAAGGCCATCGCCGTGGCCTCGGGCAACGACGCCTCCGTTGCCATGGCCGAGTATCTGGCCGGCAGCGAAAGCTCCTTCGTGGAGAAAATGAACGAAAAGGCCGCCCAGCTGGGCATGGCGGACACGGTGTTCCAGAACTGCACGGGTCTGCCCGCGGAGGGGCACCACACCTCCGCCTATGACATCGCCCTCATGTCCCGGGAGCTGGTTCTGAACCACCCGGACATCCGCACCTACACCACCATCTGGATGGACTCCCTCCGGGACGGGGCCTTCCAGCTGGCCAACACCAACAAACTCATCCGGTTCTACGAGGGGGCCACGGGGCTGAAAACCGGCTCCACCGACGCCGCCCTCTACTGCCTGTCCGCCACGGCAGAGCGGGAGGGTATGGAACTCATCGCCGTGGTGCTGGGCTCCCCCACCTCCGCCGACCGGTTTGAGACCGCCAAGGCCCTGCTGAACTACGGCTTTGCTTCCTACTCCCTGGTGATGGCGGCTCCCTCGGAGCCTTTGCCGGAGATCCCGGTCAACCTGGGCAAGACGACCTCGGTGCAGCCGGTGCTGGGGGAGGAATCCCAACTGCTGCTGGCCAAGGGGGATGCGGCCAAGGTCACCACCACGGTGGATCTGCCGGATTCTATCCAGGCCCCGGTGACCCAGGGGCAGGAGCTGGGGACCCTCACCGTTCTGGTGGACGGCCAGGAGAAAGCCAAGCTGCCCCTGGTGGCCCAGGAGGAGGTTCCCCGGCTGTCCCTGCCGGAGGTGTATCAGGGGCTGCTGAGGATTCTGTTCTGTCTGGTGTAATGCTGTCCCCACTACCCTTGACAAATCTGCAATTTTGCGTATAATACAGGGTGCTTGCTCGGAGGGCTGGTCATTCGTTGGAAATGATAGGCTGGATAAGGCAACAGGTTGAGATACCTGTCCTTATCCGGCTTTTTTGCTCTTTGGGGAAATAGACCATCGGAGGACCTGCGGCCGCAGCCGCAAGGTCGAGAAAGATGTCGGGTGCGCTCGGTTATTGTGAGAATAACCGGGCGTTTTTATTTTGGAAAAAGGAAGGAAACGGTATGAACAAAGAAAGAAATCGGATCATTGCTCGAAATGTGGTGCCCGCCATTCTGGCCAACGCCTGTGTGTTTCTGTTCTCTGTGGTGGACGGCATCTTCGTGGGCAACGGCGCAGGCATCCAGGCCCTGGGCGCGGTGAACCTGGCCCTGCCCTTTGTGCTGGTGGCCAACGCCCTGAACGCCATGGCCAGCATCGGCGGGGTCACGGTCACCGCCATCCGGTTCGGGCGGGGGGACAAAGAAGGCGCACAGAATGCCTTTATGCACTCATTTACCGTGAGCCTCTGTGTCGGGCTGCTCATTACCTTTGCCGGGTGCGTTCTCACCGGACCGGTCTGCACCCTGCTGGGGGCAGCGGAGATCTACCTGCCCATGGTCAAGGAATATGTGTTCTGGTGGGCGCTGTTCGGGGTGGCCAACTCCCTCTCCCTGAACCTGCAGTCCTTCTGCCGGAACGACGGCTCCCCCGGTCTGGTGGCGGTGACCAACGTAGTCGGCACCGCCGTGAACATCTTTCTGGACTGGCTCTTCGTGTTCCCCCTGCAGATGGGGGTGATGGGCGCGGCGGCAGCCACGGGAATCTCCCAGATCGTGGGGCTGGTTATCATCTCCACTCATTTTCTCCGCAGGAAAGGAAATCTGGTCATCGGCCGGTACCGCCCCCAGGGAAAGCTCTTCCGCAAAATTCTCTTCCGGGGTCTGCCTGAGGCCATCGCCCAGTTCTCCACGCCGGTCACCACCCTGTGCATGAATTACACCCTGATGGCTGCCTACGGGGAGATCGGCATCAACGCCTTTTCCATCATCTCCTACCTCTCCTCCTTCACCATGGCGGTGTTCTTCGGCGCGTCGGAGGGGATGCAGCCCCTGTTCGGACAGGCCTACGGGGCCAAGGCAGATGCAGACCTGCGCTATAATTACCGGGCCGGTCAGCTCATCAGCGTTTTAGGCAGCGCCCTTTGCGTGGCTGTCTATGTCCTCTTCCCCCATGCCCTCTGCCAGCTTTTCGGCGCGGACCCGGTGACCCTGGAATTTACTGCGGCCCACATGTGGGAGTACTGCTGGGGATTTATCGTGGGGAGCGTCAACACCCTGCTGTCCGCCTACTTCTACTCCACCAAGCGCTCCGGACAGGCCATCACCCTGAATGTGATCCGCAGCCTTGTGATGAATTCTCTGATTATCACCCTTCTGCCCAGGCTCTTTGGCGCCGGGATTGTGTGGCATACCTTCGGCATCTATGAAACCCTGGTTTTGGTCATTGCCTTCGCGCTGAAAAAGGGGTCGGAACGGCACGGGATCGTTTATCACTAAAAGGAGGTATCTTTCATGCTAAAAAAAGAACGGCCCGTTCCGGGCCTGCAGATCTGCTCACCGGGCCCATCCGTCCCATCTATTTTCAATACCTCAGCGCCGCCTTCGGCAGCGCCCTCATCTCCTCCATCTACGGCGTGGTGGACATGGCCATGGTGGGGCAGTATCAGGGGCCGGAGGGCTCGGCGGCCATGGCGGTGGTGGCCCCCATCTGGAACATCATCTACAGCCTGGGTCTGCTCATGGGCATCGGCGGCTCCGTCCTGTTCAGCACTCTGCGGGGGGAATCCCTGGAGAACCGGAAACGCTCCAACGAGTATTTCACCGCCGCTGTAACCGGCGCGGCGATTCTGTCCGCAGTCACCTGGATTGTTGTCATCTTCTTCGACCGGGAGCTGCTTATGCTCTTCGGCGCAAAAGAAACCTTGCTGCCGCTGGCCCAGCGCTATGTGATCCCTATCAAGTTCGTGGTCCCCTCCTTCCTGTTCACTCAGCTTCTGGCGGCCTTTCTGCGAAACGACGGTGACCCGGCGCTGGCCACCAAGGCGGTCCTGTTCGGCGGAATCTTCAACGTATTCGGGGATTACTTCTTTGTCTTTGCCCTGGATCTGGGCATTATGGGCGCCGGAATCGCCACCGCCATGGGGTCGGTGTTTTCTCTTCTGGTGATGCTCACCCATTTCTTTGGCCCCAAAAACACCCTGCGCTGGGAAAAGCCCGCCAAGCTCTTTTCCAAACTGAAAACCATTGTCATCACCGGGTTTTCCACCTTCTTCATTGATGTGGCCATGGGGATTCTCACCATCCTGTTTAACCGGCAGATCCTGACCTGGCTGGGAACGGACGCCTTGTCGGTCTATGCCGTCATCATCAACATCAGCACCTTTGTCCAGTGCTGCGCCTACAGCATCGGCCAGGCGTCCCAGCCCATTTTCTCCACCAACTTCGGGGCCGGCCGGGGAGACCGCATCCGCCAGGCTTTGAAATACGCGCTGGGGACCGCAGGGGTGTTTGGTCTGATCTGGATGGCGGTCACCCTGGCAGCCCCCAACCTGTTTATCCGCATCTTTATGACGCCCACCCCCAACATTCTGGCCATCGCCCCGTCCATCCTTCGCAGGTATGGTCTTTCCTTCCTGCTGCTGCCCCTGAACATCTTTTCCACCTACTACTTCCAGGCCCTGATGAAACCGGGGACCTCTTTCCTGGTGTCCGTGGGCAGAGGGGCAATCATCAGCGGCGGGCTGATCTGTCTTTTGCCCCCTCTGGCCGGAGCCAGCAGCATCTGGTTTGCCATGCCCATCACAGAACTGATCGTGGCGATTTTTGTGGCGAACAGAATGGTCCGGTACACCAAGCAGCTGCCCGCTGGCTGAAAGATCCCTCCCCACTTGACAATTCTTTCTGCACTCATTAGAATAAATGAGATTTTGAATTGTTCCCGAAAGAGGGTTTTTCTTATGAACACCATTTACCTGGACCACGCCGCCA
>JAEDJB010000120.1 GCA_016296565.1 Oscillospiraceae bacterium | reverse complement strand
CCACACACGGAGACCGAACTATGGAAGAACGCACTGTCACAATCAGAACCTATGAGGCCGGAACCTACGACGTGGCGGTGGTGGGCGCCGGCCACGCGGGGATCGAGGCCGCCCTGGCCTGCGCCCGGCTGGGCCTGCGGACCCTGTGCTTTACCATCAATCTGGACGCGGTGGGCAACATGCCCTGCAACCCCGCCATCGGCGGCACCGGCAAGGGCCACCTGGTCCGGGAGCTGGACGCCCTGGGGGGCGAGATGGCCAAAGCCGCGGACAAGGCCTGCATCCAGTACCGCATCCTGAACAAGGGCAAGGGCCCTGCCGTCCACTCCCTCCGGGCCCAGGCGGACCGGCGGGCCTACCAGCAGATCATGAAGCACACCCTGGAAACCCAGGAGAACCTGTGGGTGAAGCAGGGAGAGGTCACCGACCTGCTCCTGGAGGACGGGGCCGTGGCCGGGGTCCAGACGGAGACCGGGGCCATCTACCGGGTGAAGGCCGCCGTCATCTGCTCCGGCACCTACCTGGGCAGCACCACCATCGTGGGGGAGGTGGTGCGCCAGAGCGGTCCCGACGGCATGTTCGGGGCCAACGCCCTGACCCGGAGCCTGCAGAAGGCGGGGCTGACCCTCCGCCGGTTCAAAACCGGCACGCCTCCCCGGGTGAACGGCCGGTCCATCGACTTCTCCCAGCTGGAACAGCAGGTGGGGGACGAGGACGCCATCCCCTTTTCCTTTGAAAACGACAAGCCCGGGGAAAACCGGGCCTGCTGCTATATTACCTACACCAACCAGCGCACCCACGACATCATCCGGGCCAACCTGGACCGCTCCCCCCTGTTTACGGGAACCATCGAGGGGGTGGGACCAAGGTATTGTCCCTCCATCGAGGACAAGGTGGTGCGCTTTGCGGACAAGCCCCGGCACCAGCTCTTCCTGGAGCCCATGGGCCTGGACACCGAGGAAATCTACATCCAGGGCTTTTCCTCCTCCCTGCCGGAGGAGGTGCAGATCCAGATGCTCCACACCCTGCCGGGGCTGGAAAACGCGGAGATGACCCGGGCGGCCTACGCCATCGAGTACGACTGCGTGGACCCCACGGAGCTGCTGCCCACCCTGGAGCACAAGAAGGTGCCGGGCCTTTACGGGGCGGGGCAGTTCAACGGCTCCTCCGGGTATGAGGAGGCCGCTGTCCAGGGCTTTGTGGCGGGGGTCAACGCCGCCTTAAAACTTCTGGGCCGTCCGCCCCTCATTTTGGACCGGAGCCAGGGGTACATCGGGGTGCTCATTGACGATTTGGTCACCAAGGGCACCAACGAGCCCTACCGGATGATGACCTCCCGGACGGAGTACCGCCTGCTCCACCGCCAGGACAACGCGGACCAGCGGCTGTGCCCCGTGGGCCACGATATTGGTCTTGTGAGCGACGAGCGGTACCAGCGGGTGCTGGACAAGTACCGGGCGGTGGACCGGGAGATTAAGCGCCTGGAGCACAGCGGCGCGGCGGCTTCGCCCACCCTCAGCGCCCTGCTGGAGGCCAAGGGAGAGCCCCCGGTGAAGAACAGCGTCCGCCTGGCGGACCTGCTCCGCCGGCCTAAGCTCAGCTATGAGGACCTGGCCCCGGTGGACCCGGACCGGCCGGATTTGCCCAGGGAGGTCACCGAGCAGGTGGAAATCTCCATCAAGTACGAGGGCTACATCGCCCGCCAGCAGCGCCAGGTGGAGGAGATGCGCCGGCTGGAGGGCCGGGTGCTCCCCCCGGACCTGGACTACAACGCCCTGGGGGGGCTGCGGCTGGAGGCCCGGCAGAAGCTCTCCGCCATCCGCCCCCTGAACCTGGGGCAGGCCTCCCGGATCTCCGGGGTCTCCCCGGCGGATATCGCGGTGCTGATGATCGAGCTGGAGCGGGGAGCGGAAGGGTGACTGCCCGCCGTTCCTGCATCAAGAACCAAAGGAGAACCACACCATGCACCTTACCAACGTAAAAGGCAATACCTGGGTCCTGGAGGGCCCCCAGCTGGTGGGGCTGTATGTGATGGACGGCAAGACCTGCGTCCTGCTGGACCCGGGCAGCGGCAAGCTGCGGCCGGCGGTGGAGCAGGCCCTGCTGGAAGCCGGCCTCACCCCCGTGGGGGTGATCGGCACCCACATGCACTACGACCACCAGGAGAGCGCCCAGTATTTCCGCAAAACCTACGGGGCCAAAACCTGCCTGCCCCAGCTGGAGGCGGACATCGTCCGCTGCGAGCAAAGCCTGAAAAACCATCTCTTTAACTTCACCATGGGTCTGGTGCGGGAAACGCCCCGGCTCCAGGCCCTCATCGGCCCCATCGACCGGGTGATCGCCTTCGGGGAGGAGGAGATCGACTTCTGCGGGGCCAGGTTCGGCATCGTCCGCACCCCCGGCCATTCCCCGGACCATATCTGCGTCATCACCCCGGACAACGTGTGCTTTGCCGGGGACGCCCTCATGACCGAGGACGTGCTGGCGGAAGCCATGGTCCCCTTCGTCTTTGACATGGCCGACGACCTGGAAAGCAAGGAGAAGATGGCGGGGCTGACCTGCGACGCCTACATCTTCTGCCACAAGGGGGTGGTGTATGGCTCCGTCCGGGACCTGGCGGAGAAGAACCGCCGCCATATTCTGGGCCAGCTGGCCTCCTGCCGGGACCTGGTCACCGGTCCCATGACATACAGCGATTTTTACGCCGCCGTGGTGACCCAAATGAACCTCTCCGTGGGCCACCCCATCCGGGCCCAGCACCTGGAGCGGTACATCCGCCCCTACCTGGAATACCTGGTGGACAGGGGAGAGCTGGAGCTCATTGAACTGGACGGCGCGCCTGCCGTGCAGCCCGGGAAGGTCCGCCATCCATAAAGAAAAAAGGGAGGACGCAATATGGAACTGGAACAGGTCAAAGGCAGCACCTGGGTGCTGAAAAGCTGGGAGCTGATCCCCCTTTACCGGCTGGACGAGAACCGCTGCGTTTTGCTGGACACCGGTCTTGCCGAGCAGCGGGAGGAGCTGGAGCAGGCGCTGCAGGACTATCATCTCTTCCCGGCCGGGGTGATCTGCAGCCACGCCCACATCGACCACATGGGAAACAACGCCTTTCTCCAGGAGAAGTACGGCACCCAGGTGGCCATGTCCCTGGGGGAGGCGGGGCATCAGTTCTCCTACCTGGCTCTGAACGCCACCAACTACCTGCTCTCCCAGGGGGATGTGCGCCAGTCCCCCGCCCTGAAGGACACCCCCATGCTGGCCGACCGGATCATCCTCCCCGGGGAGAAGACCATCGACTTCTGTGGAGCGCAGTTCACCATCCTCTCCACCCCCGGCCACACCCCGGACCACATCTGCATCGGCACCCCGGACAACGTGCTGTACCTGGGGGACGCCATGATGACCGGCCGGACCCTCCACCACTCCAAGTTCCCCTACGCCTTCTCCATGCAGGAGTACCTGGACTCCATGCGGCTGGTGCGCACGGTGCCGGCGGACAAGTATGTGGTGGCCCACTACGGGGTGTACGACGAGATCCTGCCCCTGGTGGACATGGAGGCCCGGTTCCTGGCCCAGCGGATGCTGGACCTGCTGGATCTGGTGGATGACTACACCACCCCCAAGCGGCTGGCCTCGGCCATCTGCCGGACCTACAAGATTGACGCGGGGGACATCCGGGACATGGCCTACTTTGAGGAGGCCAGCCTGGCCTACATCAACTACCTCCGGGGCCTGGGGCACCTGGAGGCCTGCATCGAGGACAACCAGATCCGCTACCGCCGCACCGCCGCCTCCTTTGCCAAGGCCAAGGCCCGGGAGGAAGCCGTGCTGCCCAAGACAGGACAGTTCCGGTAACAACGCAAAAACAGACCTTCCGATCATCGGAAGGTCTGTTTTTTTCATGCCGTTACCCAGCCGGTTCCATCTGCACCAGATATTCCAGCATCAGCCCCCCATCGGTCTGGACGTGGTGGCTGAGGAAATACCCCTGGTCGGTCTGGTAGAGGCTGTAGCCGGTGGATTCCGTCTCCCCGTCCCCGGTCCGCGCCAGAACCCGGATATAGTCCAGGGAGGTGGAGAGAGGCAGGGTCAGGGTCTCTCCCTCCCGGGTCACCAGGGAGGGCAGGCCGCTCTGGTGGTCATATACCGGGCTGTCATAGACCGCCTCCTCCGAATAGGTGGAGGAGAGGGGGTTGGTCAGATGGGCCGAGAACCGGTCCTGGGAGATGGTAATGGTGCCCCCCTCAAAGAAGCAGCCGCCGTCTGCCTCCGCCGCCTCCGCCAGCTCCGTGCCGCCGGGGTAGACGTACAGGGTTTTCACCGGCACGAAGGACCGGGGGAAGTCCCGCACGGGGGAGACGGGGGTGTGGCTCGTATAAAAGAGCCGGAAGGATTCCAGGGAGAGGTCTTTCAGCTCGTCGTAAGCGGCGACCGTGTGGCTGCCGTCGTCATAGGTGACGGTGAAGCGCCCGGCGTTGTCCACCAGGGCCAGGAAGAGCCAGCCCACCTGGTTAATATAGTCCAGATAGGCGTTTCGTTCCGCATGGAACGCGCCGAAGGACCGGTCCGTGTGCAGGGTGATGCCGTAGGGCTCTGTGTCCGTTTGCAGTTCGATGGTGTAGGCCCCCAGGGTCTCCCCCACGTTCAGCTCCTGGAGGATGGCTCCGCAGGCGGGGATGGACCCGATGTAGGGGGTCTTTAAGGCGTACAGGGTGTCCGCCCGGCCGGTGGTCAGGTAGGTCTCCAGGTCTGTCTTCCAGGTCAGGTACTCCGGGTCCTGGGCCAGGGTGTCCTTCAGGGAGGCCTGCTTCCGGGTGGCGGAGTAGCCGTCGTGGTTCACCCGGGTGAGGGTCATCTCCGCCGGGTCAAAGTAAAAGGCGGTGCCGCTGGCCTGGGTGGCCCCCTGCAGGGAGTTGTTCAGCACCAGAGTTCCCTCCGTGGGCGAGTAGCTGTCCAGGGCGGCGTAGCTTTCGTGGCCGTGGTCTGCCAGCAGCGCGGTGAGGCGGGTGCGCAGATCCTCCGGCAGGTCCACGGCCAGGCCGTTTTCCACCGCGTAGCACCGGGTCACGGCCACCCCCTCCAGCTGCTCCCCCTGCTGGGTGGGGTTGGCCAGGATCACCACGGCGGCGATGGCGCACACCACCACCGCCCCCAGAAGCACCAGCACCCGGGGGTGCTTGTAGTCCAGCACGTGGCGGATGCGCCCCTTGGCGTCCTCCTCCCCGAAGGCCAGGGGGACCGCCTGGGGCAGGGTCCGGCGGCGGCCCAGGTGGAGCAGGGCGGCGGCGTACCCGGCGGTTTTCTCCCGGTCAAAGTCCCGGATCACCGCCTGGTCGCAGGCGGACTCCACGTCCCGGCAGAAAAGCCGGAAAGCCAGCCAAAGCACCGGGTTGAACCAGTGCACGCACAGGGCCAGGTAGGCCAGGGGCTTGGT
>JAEDJB010000119.1 GCA_016296565.1 Oscillospiraceae bacterium | reverse complement strand
GCGGAGGGGGAGCTCTATCTCATCGGCGGCACGGGGATCAGCGGAGAAATGGACGACGACGGGGTCCAAATGAGCCAGACCCTGAATGAGATCAACACCATCACCCGCCAGGGCAAGACCATGCAGCAGAGATTTGAGATCAAACTCAACTACAATGCCGTCTATCCCATCGACAAGACCGTCCTGCTCCAACTGGATCAGAATAATCAGGTCATTTACCGCCAGGAATTTCTCCCCGGCCAGGCCCCGGAGACTCTGACCCCGGCAGAGGAGACGGCCTACATTCTGGTGGAAAACTGCCGTACCGACAGCCAGGGGGAGACCGTCACTGACCGGGAGATCGTGTCCCGGGGAGAAGAATCCCTGTACACCTATTCCCTCCAGCCCAACGGATTCTTCACCAAACAGGCCACCCAGGTTTTGTGGGAGGAGGAAACGGCATGAAGAAATTTCAGTACCCGCTTTTCATTGTGTTCGCCCTGTTTTCCCTCACCGGCTGTCAGCTTGCCTCGGAGAGCACCACCACCAGCCGGGACTGGCTGATCGGGGTGTACCTTACCCAGGAACCGGTGGAGCAAATGGATGCGGAAAGAGAATATTCAGAAGACGGGACTTGTGCGTATACCTTCCCAGACCTGGATGGGATTCCCTTTTACTATGCGCCGGTTCCCGGAGAAAGCGGATACAGCTGGGTTTGTGGCTTTGACGACGCCATCCAGGAAAGCCGTGCTGCTATCGGCGATGTGGTCACCGAGCAGGAGGGGACCCTCTATATCACCACGGATCAGGAAACGTACACCTGGTATGTCAACCCTCTGTACTGGGAAGAGGACGGAACGATCTATCTGAAACCGGCAAAGGAACCCATCACCAGCCAGGTTATGGACGGCGGCGGAGTCAGCCCGAAGGTCTCTGAGTCCTTTACTTACTACCTGGACGGCACATCCCACACGGCCTCAACCTCTGTAGAAGTCCATATTTTCGGGAAAGAGCCGGTGGAGAAGCTTGTGGTGGCGGAACTGGATCAGAACTACGGATTTCTGCGAAAGACCGAGCTGGACAACAATCCGCTGCCGGAGTCATTTTCGGTAAACAAAAACACGCGATACCTCCTGACAGAGTACCACTACAATTCCTCTGTGCAGGTGGAATATGAGATCATAGTGCTGGAACCGGGAGAAACCTTGGAAGGGAAGGGGATTCCCATTCAGCGGGTCCAGCCCCAGGGCTATTTTCTGCCTGACGAAATCGCTCTTTCCTGGGAATGAAACACAGTCCCCCTGTAGGGGCGGTCTGCGACCACCCGCCAGCGCTGCGGTGCCTTCTGCGTTTCGGGCGAACACAGTTCGCCCCTACTGGCGTCCGGCAGAGATGAATACCGTTCACCAAACCAATAAAAAGATGCGCTGTGGAAGTACTTTCCCACAGCGCATCTTTATTTTATTTCTTCCGCCTCTTCCGCTGCGATTTCCTTTAGCAGCTTCTGGTCGGCCTTGGAGGACAGATCCAGCTTTTCGTACATGTCTGGCCGACGGTCCCGGGTGCGGAGAATGGCCTGCTTCCGCCGCCACTTGGCGATGTTGGCGTGGTGGCCGGAGAGGAGGATGGGGGGCACCCGCTTGTCGTGCCACACCTCCGGGCGGGAGTACTGGGGGCACTCCAGCAGGCCGTCCCAGTGGCTTTCCTCGATGAAGCACTCCGGGTCGGACAGCACCCCGGGCACCAGACGGCAGACCGCGTCCGCCACCGCCATGGCGGGAATTTCCCCGCCGGTGAGGACGAAATCCCCCAGGGAGATCTCCTCGTCCACGCACTCCTGGGTGAAGCGCTCGTCCACCCCCTCGTAGTGGCCGCAGACTAGGATCAGGCTATCATAGTCCCGCTGGAGCCGCTTGGCGTCTGCCTGCTTAAACACATGGCCGGCAGGGGAGAGGTAGATGGTGTGCACCCGCTTTCCCATCTCGTCGCAGATGTGCTTCCAGCACTGGTAGAGGGGATCGGCCTGCATCACCGCCCCGTGTCCGCCCCCGTAGGGGTAGTCGTCCACCTGCTTCTGCTTGTTCAGGGTGTAGTCCCGGATCTGGTGGCAGTCGATGCGGATGATGTCCCGCTCCTGGGCCCGGCCCAGGATGGACTCGCACAGCATGTCTCCCACCACGTCGGGGAAGAGGGTCATAATGTGGATATGATACTGAAAGGCCATGGGGATCACATCCCTTCAATCAGGCGAACCCGGATGTAGCCCTCGTCCACGTTGGTCTCTGCGATAAACTCCTCCACGGCGGGGATCATATGCTCCTTTTTGCCCCCGCGGACCACGTAGACGTTGCTGGCCGGAGGGGTGAGCACTTCGGCGATCTGGCCCAGCACCTCGCCGGTGTCCGCGTCCCGGACCTCCAGGCCCGTAAGGTCCGCCAGGAAGAAGGCGCCGGGCTCCAGCTCCACGTCCTCCCGGTCGATGCAGACCACCTTGTCCCGGAGCTTCATAGCCTCGTTTACGTCTGTGACCCCCTGGAGCTTGGCCAGCACGCAGTTCTTGTGGACCCGGCCGGAGAGAAGCCGGATGGGCTTGCCGTCAATATACAGGGTGTCGAAGTCCAGAAGGAACTCCGGTTCGTCGGCCCAGGGCAGGATTTTGACCTCCCCGGCGATACCGTGGGTGTTGACGATCTTGCCCGCTTCCAGATAGCGATTCTTCAAGGGAAACCCCTCCTTGCGTGTTCAAAAGTTCAGTCCTGCCCGTTTCGGCGTTCAAACGGGCAGGAAAAAATGGCGGACGCAGGAGCGCGCCGCCATTCTTTGGCAAGCGAACGCCTGCCGTTAGTCCATAATTTCGACGGAAACCTTTTTGCCCTGGCGCTGAGCCACAGAGCGCATCAGCGTGCGGATTTCCTTGGCGATCCGGCCCTGGCGGCCAATCACCTTTCCCATGTCGCTGGGATCGACCCGGAGCTCAAGCACAACATTACCGTCCGTTTCCGTCTCCTGCACGTCCACGGCCTGGGGGTGTTCCACCAGATTTTGGGCGATATAAGTGAGCAAGTCCTTCATGTGCCCTCCAAATCAGATGGCGTTGGCCTTTTTCAGCAGAGCCTTCACGGTCTCAGTGGGCTGTGCGCCGGTCTTGATCCAAGCCTGTGCACGCTCGGCGTCCACCTTGATGGCAGCGGGCTCCTGCAGGGGATCATAGGTGCCGATCTCTTCGATGAAACGGCCGTTGCGGGGATACCGGGAGTCGGCAACCACGATACGATAGAAGGGGTTCTTCTTGGAGCCCATTCTGCGAAGTCTGATCTTAACCATGTTACTTTCACCTCCAAATGATTGACTTTCATTCTATGGAACCGTGTGAAACACACGGAGACCCAACGTAATTTGTTCAGAAGGGACGGCCCATGCCGCCGGGCATTCCCCCGGGGAACCTGCCGAATTTGCCCTTCCTGCGCTTGCCTGCCATTTTGGTCATCTGCTTGGTCATCTGCTGCATCATGCCAAATTCCTTCAGCAGGCGGTTCACATCCACCACCTGCAAGCCGCAGCCAGCGGCAATGCGCTTTTTCCGGCTGCTGTTGAGGATGGCGGGATTTTCCCGCTCCTGGGGGGTCATGGAGAGGATGATGGCCTCGGTGTGGGCCAGTGCCTTCTCGTTGATGGTGACGCCTTCCAGCGCCTTGGCGTTCATGCCGGGCATCATGCCCAGAAGCTCATCCATGGAGCCCATGCCCTTCACCTGGACCAGCTGATCGTAGTAGTCCTGCAGGGTGAAGCGGTTCTTTTTCAGCTTCTCCGTCAACTCCTGGGCCTTCTGCATGTCGAACTGCTGCTCGGCCTTTTCAATAAGGGTGAGCACGTCGCCCATGCCCAGGATGCGGGAGGCCATCCGGTCGGGGTGGAAGACCTCAATGTTGTCCAGCTTTTCGCCCATGCCCACGAACTTGATGGGCTTGCCGGTGACCGCTTTGATGGACAGGGCCGCGCCGCCGCGGGCGTCGCCGTCCAGCTTGGTGAGCACCACGCCGTCAATGTCCAGGGCCTCGTCGAAGGCCTTGGCGGCGTTCACCGCGTCCTGGCCGATCATGGCGTCCACCACCAGGAGGATTTCGCTGGGACTCACTGCTTCCTTGATGCTCTGAAGCTCTGCCATCAGGGCCTCGTCCACGTGGAGACGGCCGGCGGTATCCAGAAAGACCATGTCGTTGCCGTGCTTTTTGGCGTGCTCAATGGCTGCCTCAGCAATGGTGACGGGGTTTTCCTGACCCATCTGGAACACGGGGATGTCCAGCTGCTTGCCCACAACCTCCAGCTGCTGGATGGCGGCGGGACGGTAAATGTCGCAGGCAGCCAGAAGGGGACGCTTGCCGTTCTGCTTGCGCATGAGGCCGGCCAGCTTGGCCGCGTTGGTGGTTTTACCGGCGCCCTGTAAGCCAACCATCATCACCACGGTAGGGGGCTGGGAGGCGATGTTGATCTTCGCGCTGCCGCCGCCCATGAGCTCGATGAGCTCCTGGTTGACGATTTTCACGATGGCCTGGGCGGGAGTCAGGCTTTCCAGCACTTCAGTGCCTACCGCCTTTTCGGTGACGCGCTTGACAAAGTCCTTAACCACCTTGTAGCTTACGTCAGCTTCCAGCAGCGCCAGGCGGATTTCCCGCATGGCCTCCTTTACATCGGCCTCGGTGAGGCGGCCCTTGTTCCGCAGTTTCTTGAACGCGGAGGAGAGTTTTTCGGTTAAACCTTCAAATGCCATGGAAACTCACTCCCTCTCAAGGTCGTCGATGGCTTCGCCCAGCCTGGTGCAGAGGGCGTCCAGCTCCTGGTTGGCCAGCTTGGCCTGGTTCAGGGACTGGATCTGCCCGCACAGATCCCGGAGGGAAGCTGCGGTGGCCCGGGTGCGGTGGTAGCGCTGGATGAGACCGGTTTTTTCCTCGATTTCCTCCAGGGTTTTCTCCGCCCGGACGATGGTGTCCCGGACGCCCTGACGGGTGATATCGTAGTTTTCCGCGA
Source organism: Oscillospiraceae bacterium (assembly GCA_016296565.1). Classification (GTDB taxonomy): domain Bacteria; phylum Bacillota; class Clostridia; order Oscillospirales; family Oscillospiraceae; genus Evtepia. The sequence goes on along the minus strand of JAEDJB010000119.1, from coordinate 556 downwards.
TCTCCGCCAGGGACAGGTCGTCGTTGTAGTACAGGTCGTAAAACTCTTTCTGTCGGGGGGTGAGCAGATCGCCATAAAAATCATAAAGCATGGCCATTCGATAGGCTTGGTTTTTCATGGCGAGGCCCTCCTGTGCACGGCATGTAAAGTTAATTTCCTTTACAACAGTGACTATCCTAACCCACCAGGCGGATTTTGTCAAGAGGAATTTGTATGAAAATCTGCTTTTTTGGCTAGGATTTCCGCAGAATTTCCTTCCTGACTTTACTTTCCCAAAGAATATGGTAAAATACTACTATTCTTGATTCCTTTTTCGCGTTTTTCGCGCAGCGTTTCACCCCAAAGGAGGGTATCCATGCTCCCAATCACCCAACGAACCCTGGCCCCCGGCGTAACGCTCCGGGTGGTCCAGACAAAAAAATTCAAAACCTCTATGCTCTCCGTCACCTTTTTGGCCCCGCTGACGGAGGAAACCGCCTCCCTCAACGCTCTGCTGCCCCAGGTTCTGCGCCGGGGCACCCAGGACCACCCGGATATGGAGGCCCTGTCCGCCGCC
>JAEDJB010000118.1 GCA_016296565.1 Oscillospiraceae bacterium | reverse complement strand
CTGCTCCCATCGGAAAATGAGGTCTGTGATGTGTTTCGATGACCCGATTTACTTAGACCATGAATCCTTTGATGATCTCATGGAAGATACCGAACAGTGCCGAATCTGCTGGATGTACCACGACATACTCTCGGACATCAAAATTGCTGGAATGTTCGCCCGGTATGCCGGTTCTGGTGCACCCACGGGCGAAGCGCGGACCGCAGTGGCCTGGGTGGCCGCCGGGCAGCAGGAAAACAGCTTCTATCTTCTGTTCAAATGGTACGACGACTTTTGCAGTCCTCCGGAGCGGGGGGACCTGTACTACATCGAGCGGGAGCAGGGCCCCGACGGGGAGGTCCGGGTCCGGCAGCTGAACCTGGACTTCCAGAACCAGCTGGGTCCCCAGTGGCAGGCCTGGTGCCGGAGCCTGTGGGCCAAGGTCAGCGCCAACGCCAGCCGCTTTTTCGGGGACAGCGAGTTCGAGTCCAGCCCCATCAGCCGCATCCTCCGCCTGCTGGACGACAGCCCCGGCCAGGAGCTGGAGGTGTTCGACTGGTACCTGGGCCGAAAGAGCGACGGGGAGAAGGCTGCCCAGTGCGCCACCATCTCCGCCTACTTCCAGGGCATCCAGTCCATTGAGGAGATCATTTATAATAATGTAGTCACCGACGGCGGGGAGAACGCCGTGCACTATCTGCACACCCGGGACTTTCTGGAGATCCTGGGCCGCTTGTCCGGGGCGGTGGACATGAAGCGCCTGACGGAGCTGGGAGGAATCTTCCAGGAGCTGGCCGACGGCTTCTGCCATCAGCCGGCGCGCAGCCCCACCTTCAGTCGCAGCGCCGGCCGGGCCCTCACCACCCTCACCGAGAGGGGGGAGATCCGCTGGCTCCGGCTGACGGGCCAGGGCCGGCAGAGGCTGCTGCGGGAGCTGTACTGCCGCTGCGCCCCCCGGCAGGTGTGGGACGTGTTCCACCCCTGGCAGGGGGAGGTGTACTACACCGTCCTCCGCCGTCCTCCGGTCCGGAGCCTGTACCGGGGGGTCTACCTCCTCAGCCGGTTTGAGGACCAGCGGGGCATGGACATCACCGACCTGTTCTGGCTGGAGCACGTCTCCGGCGGGGTGGTCCACCTGTGCGAGGGGGAGTTTTTCGAGGAACTGCTGGATCTGCTCCTGGCCCGCCCGTCGGGGGAGATCGTCCTCCACGGGGGCCGCCGCCGCTCCGAGGACCTGGCAGCCACCTACGCCGGCCTTCTGAAGGAGGCCTATGACAAGCTGGACCGCAGCCTTCCCCAGGGGAGAGGAGGCCAGCGGGACAGAATTTACTGAACCAGAAGGAGGCCGCGGCACCGCCGGCCTCCTTTGTGCCCCGGTTTCGCCCGGAGCTGCTGTGGAAGGCGGGCGGCGTCTGCCGCCTGATGCTCCGGCCGGGCCGGAAAACCCAAGCAAAAAGGAGAAGGGAAATGTCACTGATCGTGAAAGCGGGAAAGACAGGAAAACAAGTTCTGTACCGGATTTTGCCCCAGGAGAAGCGCTATGTCAGCTATACCCGGCGGGTGGAGCGGGTGAAAACCCCGGAGCGGGTGGTGGCCATGACCTTTGAGGGAGGCCCCATGGACCTGCCCGCGGTGCCGGATAAGTTCAGCGGCCGCTCCTTGACCGATGTGCTTCTGGACACCCTGGGGGAGTATGGGGCCCAGGGCACCTTCCTGGTGGTGGGGGACACCGGGGAGAACTACCCCGACGTGCCCGGCCGCCCCGGCCAGGCCGACTGGAGCGGCCTGCGCTACAGCCACTGCCCGGACGTGAACCAGGACGAGCGGGGCGGGGCCGCCAACAACCCGCGGCTGATGAGCCGCATCCTCCAGGAGGGCCACCAGGCCGCCAACTACGGCTACCGCCACATCCCCTTCGGCAAACGCGCCTTTGTCTACGGCAAGCGGGAGCACTGGAAGAGCCTGGAGGAGGCTGTGGCCGACCAGACCCGGCTGCACACCCTGCTGAAGAAAACCTACGGCTATGAGATGACCATGGGCACACCTCCCTGCGGGGCGGACCGGATCGACGGGTGCTTTGCCGCCGGGGACGTGTACGACCAGATGGGCTACCTGTACCTGGCCGCCTCCTTCGACGGCGGCGGACGGCTGCCGGTGAGCCGGGGAGGGGTGGAAACCATCCGCCAGGCGGAGGTCACCGCCATGACAGCGCCCATGGAAAAGCTGCTGGCCGCCGACCCGGAGGCTCTGCGGGGGCAGATCATCCGCCACCAGGGCGGCTACAACATGGCCCGCCGCACCCCCGTGGCCTTCGGCCTGAAAAACCAGCTGGAGCTGCTCCGGAAGTACGGCTACCGGGTGGTCACCGCCCGGCAGCTTGTGGCGGAGAGCCCCTTCTCCGACGTAGGGCCGGAGGAGCCGGGCTTTGAAAAGCTGGTCCGCCTCCAGAAAACCCGGGGCATCGTCTATTCGGACAACTGCCTGCGGCTGGACGCCCCCATGACCTGGGGGGAGCTGGCCATGCTCTTAGCGCCCCGGCGGGAGGCGGTGAACCGCCGCATCCAGCGCATCCGGGAGACCGGCAAGCCCCAGCATCCCCACTGGGGGGCCATGGACTGGTGCGCCGAGCAGGGGATTTTGAAGTACGCCATGGAACCGGACGAGACCGTGAAGGGTCTGCCCCGGGAGTTTTTTGACCCTGTGCAGGGCCTCACCCGGCGGCAGATCTACGAGGCCTTCCGGGGATAAGAAAAGCCAGGACAGACAGGAGGTACGTTCATGGAATTTGTCAAGCTGAGCATCCAGGAAAGCGTGGCCGTGGTCACCATCGACCGGCCCAAAAGTTTGAACGCATTGAACAACCAGGTCTACGAGGAGATCATCGCCCACCTGGAGTCCGTGGAAGCCAACGACCAGGTGAAGGCGGTAATCCTCACCGGCGCGGGCACCAAGGCCTTTGCCGCCGGGGCGGACATCGCCCAGATGGTCCACCAGAACGCCATGGAGGGCCGCCACCTGGCGGCCCTGTGCCACCGCAGCGCCCAGCTGCTGGAGACCATGCGCCAGGTGACCATCGCCGCCGTGAACGGCTACGCCCTGGGGGGCGGCTGTGAGCTGACCCTGGCCTGCGACATCCGCATCGCCGCGGAAAACGCCCGCTTTGCCCTGCCTGAGGTGGGCCTGGGCATCATCCCCGGGGGCGGCGGCACCCAGCGTCTCAGCCGGATCGTCGGCGTGGGCCGGGCCAAGGAGCTGATCTTCACCTGCGACCAGATTGACGCCCAGGAGGCCTACCGCATCGGCCTTGCCAACCACGTGGTGCCCCAGGAGGCGCTCATGGATTACTCCATGGCCATGGCCAAAAAGATCGCCTCCAAGGCCAGCTATGCCGTGTCCATCGCCAAGAGCGCCATCAACACCAGCCAGAACGTGGACCTGCCCAGCGGCTGCACCCGGGAGCAGGACCTGCTGGGCCTGCTCTTCGCCACCCACGACAAGCAGGAGGGGATGGAGGCCTTTTTGGAGCGCCGGGCGCCCCACTTCACCGATTTTTAAGCCCCCGGGCACTTTTCGTGAAAATGCCCATAGTAAACTTGACCATAGGCAGAACCCATTGAACCATAAGGGATTTCTTAAGAATAAGCGGGCCGGTTTGTAAAAAATCGGCCTGCTTTTTTGTGAAGTGTAACGAAAATCCGTCAAAAAGTTTACAAAATGGTAACGAAGCAGAACAGAATGATAACAGACCAACTAAAAAGCAGCAACAAAGCGAAACAAAACTTTGTTCAATCGTAACAAAAAATGAAAATCGTACCTGAATTTTCGGCCGGATTCGCCGATTTGAAATGAAGGCTTCCTTCGTGTATAATCCTTTTTGCAGGCGCCAGACCGAATCTGCGAGAGAGACAGACGCAGCGAAGGAACCGGCAACCGGAAGGAATCTGCTTTACCTCTGACTTATGGGCGCCTGCCCAGCGGGTAAGCCCCTTCCCCGACCGACAGGAGTTAACATGAAAAAGTATTTGATTGCGGCCATGCTCTGCATGGTAATGCTGGTGAGCATGGTACCCACAGCCCTGGCCGCCACCAACTATGACGAGTGCATGGCGGCCATCCAGGAGCAGAAGCAGATCCAGGCCCAGGCCCATCAGACGGCCAACAAGCTCCGCGCCCAGGGTTATTCCGACAGCAGCACCTATATCCAGGCCGCCAAGGCTACTTGGAACGCCGCCCAGGCGGAGATCGTGGCATACCAGAAGCTGTCCAAGTACACCTACGAGGACATCCGCATCCTGGCCACCACCGTGTACTATGAGGCCGGCTCCACCACGGAGCAGCTGCGCCAGTATGTGGCCCAGGTGGCCCTGAACCGGGTGGCGGACAGCCGCTTTCCCAACACCGTGAAGGGGGTCATCACCCAGAGAGGGCAGTACAACACCAAGTACGCCACCATGGAGGCCGCCCAGACCATCAAGAACAAGGACGCGGCCAACGGCACCTACAACTGGGAAACTTGCAAGAACTCGGTGAAGCAGGCCATGATGGGCAAGGTGGATATGCCCTCCAACGTGCTCTACCAGGCCAACTTCAGCCAGGGCAAGGGCGTGTGGAAGTCCGTCTACTTCAACAGCGGCTACTTTGCCAGCACCAGCTATTTCTGCTACGGCTAAGAACCCCAACTACATAGCAAGCCCTGGGACGCACTGTCCCGGGGCTTTTTCTTCCATTCCCACACCTGAAAAAACGGCCCGCCGGGAAACCCGGCGGGCCGTTGGTGCGTATGGGGGGAGGAAATTCAGTCTCAGTCGGCGTAGTTGCCCTTGCCGTCGTTCCACTTCCAGTCGCGGATCTCGGGCAGGTCCTGGCCGTACTCGGCGATATACTGCTTGTGCTCCACCAGCTTGTCCTGGAGCTGCTGGATCAGGAACGCGCCCCGGGTGCCCAGCTTCTCGGGCAGGAGGTTGATCACGTCCATGGTCAGGTGGAAGCGGTCCAGGTTGTTCAGCACCCGCATGTCGAAGGGGGTGGTGATGGTGCCTTCCTCGATATAACCCCGCACGTGGAGGTTCTTGTTCTTCCGGCGGTAGGTCAGCTCATGGATGAGGGAGGGATACCCGTGGAAGGTGAAGAGGATGGGCTTATCCTTGGTGAAGAGCATGTCGTACTTCTGGTCGGACAGGCCGTGGGGATGCTGGCTGTCGGACTGGAGCCGCATCAGGTCCACTACGTTGATCACCCGGATCTTGATGTCGGGGAAGTAGTGGCGCAGGATGGTGACGGTGGCCAGGGTCTCCAGGGTGGGGGTGTCGCCGCAGCAGGCCAGGACGATGTCGGGCTCCTCGCCCTGGTCGTTGGAGGCCCACTGCCAGATGCCGATGCCCTGGGTGCAGTGCTTCACGGCCTGCTCCATGGTCAGCCACTGGGGCCGGGGATGCTTGGAGGTGACCATCACGTTCACATAGTTCCGGCTCTTGATGCAGTGGTTAAAGACGGACAGGGTGCAGTTGGCGTCCGGGGGCAGATACAGGCGCACCACGTCGGCCTTCTTGTTGCACACATGGTCCAGGAAGCCGGGGTCCTGGTGGGT